>JACCUU010000194.1 GCA_013811645.1 Actinomycetota bacterium
GGCACGTAGATCGCCGTCGCCTCGAGGGGCTCCGCCGCGAGCATCGCGACCGCGACCGGCTCCGTCATTCCGACGACTCGCGGAACCTGAACCTCGTTCGCCTTGCAGTCCGCCGTCTTGTCAGGACCCCGGCCCGAGAAGTAGACGAGCCGCTGAGCGCCTCGGCAGAGGCCGTTGTCGACCTGCCACTCTCCCTCCCGCCTGACGACCCAGGTGGCCGCCCCTCCGAGGTAGGGCGCGTAGTCGAAGGCGGCGTCCTCGTCCGAGTCGTCCAGGCTCGACACGAACTCCTTCCAAATCTGCGCCGGCAGCGTTCCGCCCGTCACCGGCTCGCCGCCGAACTCCGTGAGCATCGGCCGTAGCCGGTCGGGATACCCAACCCAGACGGCCACGGCGAGCTCAGGCGTGTAGCCGACGAACCACGCGTCGGCGTAGTTGTCGGTCGTCCCGGTCTTGCCTGCAACGCTGCGTCCGGTGATGCTCGCCCGCGCGCCGGTGCCGCTCGAGACGACGTCCCGGAGGATGTCGGTGAGCACCGCAGCCTGATCCGAATCGATCGCCTGTGTCGGAAGGGGAGCGTTCTCCTCGATGTTGTTCGCGCGAATTCGCTCGACGCGCTCGACGACGCGTGGCCGGTCACCGAAGATCCTGCCGTCGACTCGCCTGCCCCCGTTCGCGATCGTGGCGTACGCGCGTGCCATCTCGAGCGGGTTGACCGCACCCGAGCCGAGCCCGATCGAAAAGTAGGCGTCGAGCGGGCTCTTGATACCGAGCGCGTGCGCAGTCTTCACGATCTCCTTCGGGCCGACGATGTCAGTGAGCTGTGCGTACACCGTGTTGTCCGAGGACACCATCGCGCGGCTCAGGCTGACACCGCCGAGGTACGTGTGGTCGTAATTCGTCACCTTCCAGATCCGGTCGCCTGCGTCGATCGAAACCGGGCGCGAGTCGAGCGCAGTCGCCGGCGAGATGCCCTCGCGCATCGCCGTTGCGAGCACAATCGGCTTGAAGGCCGAGCCGGGTTGGCGCTCGGCCTGGGCAGCGAGGTTGAACTGGCTCTCGTGGAAGTTTCGGCCTCCGAACATCGCTCTCACGGCGCCGGTCTCCGGCTCGATCGCGACGAGGGCCGCGGCCGGTCCATCGGGATTGCGCAACACCTTCTCGATCGCAACTCGGGCGCGCTCCTGGAACGCGAGATCGATGGTGGACGTCACGCGAAGCCCACCGCCGAAGACACGCCCCGCGCCGTACTCCTCCACCAGCTGATCCTGGACGTAGTTCACGAAGTACTCGGCAGGGCCGCGCGTCCCCGGAAGCCGGACAACCTCGGGAAGCGGCAGCGGAGCCTCGGCTGCGTGACGGTACTCGGCGAGTGTGATCTTTTCCTGCTCGAGCATGAGGCCCAGGACGTGACGCCGTCGGTCCTTCGCCCTGTTCGGGCTCGTGACCGGGTCGTAGCGGGCGGGATCGGAAGGAATTCCCGCGAGGAGTGCGGCTTCGTGCAGCTCGAGGAGCCTCGCGCCCTTGCCGAAGTACGTCCGCGAAGCCTGCTGGATTCCGTACGCCCCGTTTCCGAAGTAGATCGTGTTGAGATACGCCGTGAGGATGCGGTCCTTGGTCCAACGCTGCTCGAGCTGCCAGGCGAGCGCTGCCTCCCGGACCTTGCGCGCGAGTGTTCGCTCGTTTCGGATGTACGCGTTCTTGACGAACTGCTGAGTGATCGTGGAACCGCCTTCGACGATCGCCTGCTGGCGGACATCGGCCCAGAGTGCGCGGGCGACGCCGCGCATGTCGATGCCCTTGTGGTCGAAGAAGCGCTGATCCTCGACGGAGACGATCGCCTGGCGCATGATCGGCGCGATGTCCTCGGTCGCAACCAGCACGCGATCCTCGTCGCCTCGAAGAACGGCCAGCACCCGCTCCCCGTTCGAGGCGTAGACGACGGTGTTCACGTCCGTTCGCTGCGACGCGGGATCGAGAGACGGGATCTCGCTCGCGACGGCTCGTACGAGGCCGAAGGTGAACGCCAGGAACGAGAGGACGAACAGGACGCCGAGGAGCGCCGCAAGACGACGCTTGCGAACTCGGCGCCGACGACGCGGCGTCACCTTCTCTCTCCCAGCTCGCAAGGAGGGAAGTGTAGGGCGTGCCGCGACGCAATAGAAGTCGCCGGCAGGGCTTTAGCGCGATCGCAATTCGCGCGAGTGGACACCGACTTGCGCGGTGCTAGACGGGCGCCGAGGCGACGATCGGATCGTTCTCTAAGACCTCGACGCCTCCCGCGGCTTCGAGCGTCACCGCCACGACATCCCCGGGCTCGACGGTGCCGTCGAGACCCACCCAGTCGCGCCCGTCCTGCCCCGGGAAGAGCCCGGCGGGAGAAGCGTTCTCTCCCTCCACGATCCACAGCTCGTACGTCTTTCCCTGCGGTGCGGGGTCGAGCTCGTCCAGGACGAGCACGGCACGGCCGTCGTCGTTCACCACGAGCCGGCCCTCGCCTGTGTCGAGCGAGACCGTCCGTGCGCCGGGATCGGCCAGGACAGCCGCCGCCTGCCGTTCTCGCTCGAGCGCGAGTCGCGCGTCGTCGAGGTCGCCAGAAAGCTGCGTGGCCCAGAGCCCCACCGCGAGCGCGACGACAGCGGCGACTGCTGCCACGGCCCCGAGCACAGGGACGACCCTTCGTCTCCGGGACTCGAGCGGAACGACGACCTGCCGCTCTGCACGAGCCGCCGTGAGGATCCGTCCGCGAAGCTCCGGGCTCGGCGCAGGGCCGGCAGCGGCGATTGCGAGCGCCTCGGTCGTCTCCCAGAAAGAGGTCAGCTCCTCACGACACTGCTCGCACTCCGCAAGGTGCGTCTCGTAAGCCCAGCGCTCGTCGGCGTCGAGGACGTCGAGCGCGTAGCCGGCGGTCAGCTCGTGAATTCCGGTTTCCATGACCCTTCCTGCGTGGACTCGTCGAGGAGCTCGCGCAGTCGCGCCAGCCCCGAGAACATCCTGCTCTTGATCGTTCCCAGTGGAACTCCGAGCCGTTGCGCGAGCTCGGACTGGGAGAAGCCACCGTAGTAGGCGAGCTCGAGCGCTTCTCGCTGCACGTCCGGAAGCAGCTTGAGGGCCGTCTGCACCCGCTCCCGCTCGAAGCGAAGCCAGGCGGCCTCGTCGGTGGGCTCGGACTCATCGTCGCTGCCGGGCAGCTCGTCGCCCAGAGGCTCGGTGCGGCGTCTCTCCTCGCGGCGGACGAGGTCGACGGCCCGACGATGAACGAGGGTGAGGATCCAGGTGCTGGCCTTCGCTCGCTCTCCGCGGAAGGAGGCGGCGCTTCGCCAGACGGCGAGGAAGCCTTCTTGCACCGCATCCTCTGCGAGTCGATCGTCACGCACCACGCGGACAGCCAGCCCGTAGGCGATCCGGCCGACGCGGTCGTACAGCTCGGCCAGCGCGTCCTCTTCCCCGCGCGCAACCTGCGCAACCAGGGCCTCGTCGGAAAGGTGGGCGTGCTGCTTGCGCATGGACCAGCTGGGCTGGGCTGGGAACGCTAGCACGGTAGCGGGG
>JACCUU010000207.1 GCA_013811645.1 Actinomycetota bacterium
CCGCCGCGCTCCAGCGCGCGTGCGCGTTCCTCCGCCGAGAGCTCGACGTCCCGCGGCGTGAGCAGGAAGACCTTGTCCGCGACCCGCTGCATGCTCCCCTCGAGCGCGTACGTGAGACCGCTCGCGAAGTCGATGAGCCGCTTGGAGAGCTCCGTGTCGGCGCCCTGCAGGTTCAGGATCACGGGTACCGACGCCTTGAAGCGGTCTGCGATCTGCTGAGCATCGTTGAAGCTCCGCGGAACGACCAGGTGCACTTTCGCCGGAGGTCCCGGGTCGACGCTCCGCAACCTGGGTGCGGCCTCCTCTCGCCGACGCCGCGAGCGTGCGGGCGCTCCTTCGTCGGACGTCCAATCGTCCCTCTCGTCCGAGTTCGGCAGACGCCGGACGTTTTGCCGGTTGCGGCGGCTGTGGTTCTCCTCGACCTGTTGCTCGTTCGTGACGTAGCCCGACTCGTCCCACTCCTCTTCCTCGGCGATCCCGAAGTAGACGAGGGTTCTGTTCCAAAGGTCCGAGAAGCCCATGACGGGCGAGTCTAATGCCCGCGGAAGAGCGCCCCGCCGATGCGCACATGCGTCGCGCCCTCCTGCACAGCCACGCGGTAATCCTGCGAGGTTCCCATGCTGAGCTCGCGTAGGTCGTGTTCGGCTGCCAACTCCGCAAGTCGGCGGAAGTACGAGCGCGACTCCTCCGGGTCCGCCGCAAGCGGGGGCATCGTCATCAGTCCGCGAATCGACTCGAACTGCCGCAGGTAGCTAGCGATTTCGCCGGGCGCCGCTCCGGACTTCGTCTTTTCCTCGGAGAGATTGACCTCGAGCAGCGCCGGCACGGTCAACCGCGCAGCCGCAGACTCGGACGAGAGCGAGTGCACGAGCTCGCAGAGCCGGTTCACGACCTTCACCTTGTTCGACTGCAGGTGCCCGATGAAGTGCCAGCGGAAGGCGTCACCGTAGGCCGCATGCTTTCGTTCGAGATCCTGCGCGCGGTTCTCTCCGACGCACTCCACTCCGGCACCGGCGAGAACGGCCATCTCCTCCACGGACACGTACTTCGTGGCAACGACGAGCGTGACACCGTCACCCACCTCCTCGCGTAGGCGGCGATAGCGGTCGGCGACCTCCGCGGGAGCGGCGATGCTCATGTCTCCGAACCGGCCGCGATGAGCTCGCGCGCCGCTTGGAGCTCCGACTCGCGCCCGTCAAGCTCTCCGTTGAGCTTTCGGCGGAGGAGCTCCGCGAGCACCTCGCCCACACGCGGGGACTCCGAGAGGCCGAGCGTCGCGAGCTCGGCTCCGCCGATCTCGATCCGAACGTCGCGGAGCCGCGTAAAGTAGTCGCGGAGCTCGGGGACGTCCTTCCTCGCGAGGGCCAGGAGCGGAGCATCCGGGGCGAAGGGGTCGGCCAGCGCGACGATCTCGGCCGGCTCGAGCGAGTCGCCTTGGAGGCGGTCGAGGATGCGCGGCGAGACCGTGATGGCGCCTGCGATTCGATCCACGTCGCGACTTCTCACCTTGAGCCGCGCGAGCCAGTCGTACGCCTCGTCGGACGTCAGATCCCGCCCCAGCACGGCGAGGCCGATTCGCCAGGCTGGAACGTCCGCATCCAGCTCGTCGCGAACCTCGAGCGCACGCTCGAAGAGCTTGGCTGCCTCTGCATCCGCGCGCAGGTGGGAATGGATCGCGCGATCCGCTGCGAGCTCGCCGAGGCGGAGGATGCCCCCTGCCGCGGCCGGATCGTCGAGCAGCGCCTGCAGCTCGTCCCGGAGGCGGGCAGACGAGAGGTCGCCGACGAGCCCCATCTCGATGCAGGCGCGGGCGAGACGCGCGGAGTGCTCGTCCAGCCGCAATCCGTAGCGCGCCTCGTAACGGATCGCGCGAAAGATCCTCGTCGGGTCGTCGATGAACGAGAGGTTGTGCAGTACCCGGAGCAAGCCGGCAGCGAGATCCGAACGGCCGCCGAACGGATCGACGAGTCGGCCGAAGTCGCTCGGCTGCAGGGACACCGCCATCGCGTTGATCGTGAAATCGCGACGGAAGAGGTCCTCGCGCAGCCCGGCGCGCTCGACGGTGGGCAACGCCCCGGGAGCGTCGTAGAACTCGGTGCGAGTGGTGACGACATCGACGCGCTCGTCCTCGCCGTACAGCACCACCGCGGTTCCGAACCGCTGGTGTGGAGTTACGCGGCCCTCCAGCGTGGCCGCAAGTGACCGCGCCAGCTCGATCGCGTCGCCGTCGACCGCGATGTCGATGTCGAAGCTCTCCTCCCCGAGCAGGATGTCGCGGACGGTTCCTCCTACGAGGTAGACGCCCGCCGCACGATCCCCGAGCGAGGACACGGCGTCTGTAAGCGTGCGAAGCCTCTCCTGCCCTGCGAGCTCGTTCGCGAGGCTCTCGCCGGTCTCCTCATGGCCGCCTTCGAAGCCCTCGAGCTCCCGCAGGAGATCGGCCCGAGCCACAACTCCCACGAGCTCGGCATCCCGGAGCACGGCGACGCGACCGTCTTCCGCGCTCGTGACGAGCTGCTGGAGCTCCGAAAGTGTCGCGTCCTCGTCCGCTGCGACCACGTGCCCGCTCATGATCCCCCTGACGGGTGCCTGCGCCAGCCCATGGGCAACAGCCTTGTCGAGGTCCTCACGACTCACTGCGCCCACAATGCGACGATCGTCGACGACGAAGACCCCGCTTTGTCCGTGCCGCTGACAAAGCACCATCGCGTCGCCTACCTTCTCAGTCGGCGAGACCGAGCGCGGAGGCGTGGACATCACGTCCCGTGCGCGGCGGATCTCCCGGCCGGCCCGCTCGGGAGCTACGTCGGCGAATGCGCGCGCTTCGTCGAGCCGGCTGTATTTCGCCACGAGATCCTGGCGCGCGCCGTGGCGCAGACACCAGGCGAGCGCATCGGCGTCACGCTGGGTGGTCGTCGCGTAGGTCAGCGAGCCAGTGGCCTCGTGAATCCCCAGTGCGAACACCGTCGCCTCGAGCGGCGAGGGCAGGAGCCCGCGCTCGGCCAGGATCCCGACGAGCGTCGTCGTGAGTGAGCCGTCCCGAGAGAGCACCGCAGCCTCCGGGTCGACCCAGTAGGGGAGGTCGCCCTCGTCGTGACGATCGAAGAGGACCTTCTCTACCGAGGCGTCGAGCGCCACCGGCTCGAGCTCGTCGAGACGCGCCGCGTCTCGAGTCTCGATCACGATCAGGCGGCGGATCGCGTCCGGCTCGAGCCTGGCGATCTCGACCACGGCGTCGAGCTCTTCGTCGTGTAGGCGATAGAAGTCGCGGACGTCTCTGTTCAGCTGCCCGACCGCGACGAGGGCACCGAGATAGAGATGTCGCGCTGCGAGCATCGCCGCGAAGGCGTCGAACCCGGTGTTCCCGTGGCTGGCGATGACCTCCTCGGCGCGCATCGGCTCATTCTGCCCCGGCCGCCCGGTCGAAGCCGCTCTGCGTCGTAGTCACCGGGCAACAGACTGTTACTCGGCCATTGTCCGGCTCGACGTCAGACGTGCGCGATCGCTTCGATCTCGACGCGCGCGCTGCTCGGGAGCTGCGAGATGCCGATCGTCGAGCGAGCGGGCGGGCGATCGCCGACGTGCCGCGCGTACACCTCGTTCATCCCGGCGAAGTCCGCGAGATCGAGCAGGAACACCGTCGTCTTGACGAGCTTGTCCAGTCCACTGCCCGCCGCCTCGAGGATGGCGGACATGTTCCGCATGATCTGTTCGGTCTGCTCGGCTACCGTTTCGCCCGCAAGCTCGCCCGACTCGAGCACGATCCCGAGCTGTCCCGCGACGAAGACGAGATCGCCGATCCGGATCGCCTGGTTGTAGGGGGCGCCCTGGAACGGCCCGGGGGCGCGATCCGTGCTGATCACGTCTTTCTCTGGCACGAAAACCTCCTCGAGAGTTGGTAATGCGAGCAACAGCGGGTGACAGTCACCACGAGCAACAGCGGGTGACAGTCACCGTGCATCAGGTCTGACGCGCGTCGTCGAGCGCCGCGCCGAGCGCCTTGAAGATCGCCTCGAGAACGTGCTGCGAGTCCTGGCCCTCGAAGAGCCGCACGTGGATCGTCAGCCCGGCCTCCTCGGCGAGCCCGCGCAGGAAGGCGGCCGCGAGGTCGGTGCGGAGGCCACCCGCCTTCGTCGAGGTGAGATCCGCGTTCGACGCGACCAGCGGCTTCCCCGATGCCTCGAGCACGACCATGGCGAGTGCCTCGTCCGCCGCGACGACCCCGACACCGCGCTGTCCGAGGAGCGGACGTACCGCCGCTCCGAGCGCCGCTCCGGCTGCATCCACCTCCGCCTCGGGCTCGTCGGGAGCGATCTCGAGCCTCAGCCCGAACCGCCCGGCCTCAGCGAGCTGCAGCAGTAGGTGATCCAGCACGGCCACACCGGTGGAAATCCGGTTCTCGGCCGCGTGCCCGAGCGTGATTTGCGCGGCCGCGGCCGCCTTCGTCACAGGTCGACCCGCTCGAT
>JACCUU010000220.1 GCA_013811645.1 Actinomycetota bacterium
GCGCCGCGCCGCGGGACGTCGGCGTGCTCTCGGTCGAGGACGGCAGGGGCATCGTCATGCTCGACTTGAAGGGATCCGTTCTCGGACGTCTGGCGACCGGCACGCTTCGGGTGACCGACCACACGCCGTGGGATCGCTATGCGGCGCTCGTGGTCGGGCGCAAGGTCACACAGGAGCGGCTCGGGCCGAAAACCGTCCTCTACCGTGGCCAGGGACTTCGGTTCCGGATGGTCGGCGGCGGCTACCGCATCGTCGTTCGAGGAGCGGGCATCTCGATATCTGCCGTCGGCAGAGGTGTCGTCTCGCTCGATGCCGATCCGAGCCTGCCCGGCGAGGATGTCGGTGTGTACTCCCTCGAGGACGGCGTCGATTGCGACGTCGAGCGCGCGCTCTGCACCGCGCTTCCCGACGAGCCCGAGCGATTCACTCTGGGCGCGCCGTCCGGGGACGGGGGTCGAGCGCAGAAATGAGCCAACAGCAGCACACGATCCTGGTCGTGGAGGACGAGACGTCGATCGCGACGTTCGTCGCCGCGTACCTTCGGAATGCCGGATACGGCGTGCGCACGGCGTCGACCGCGCAGAACGCGCTCGTCGAGCTCGCGAGCGAGCCGCCTGCGCTGATCGTTCTCGACCTCAACCTGCCCGACGGGGACGGGGTCGAGCTCTGCCGCCGGATCCGCAAGGCGTCGGACGTGCCGATCCTGATGCTCACCGCACGTGACGAGGACGTGGACAAGATCATCGGCCTCGAGGTCGGAGCCGACGACTACATGACCAAGCCGTTTAACCCGCGCGAGCTCGTAGCGAGGGTCAAGAGCGTGCTTCGGCGCGCGGCCCCTGAGCGGCGTCGCGGCGAAAGCGAGGAGCTTCGGCATGGAGACCTCGCAATCAACTCCGGAAAGCGAGAGGTGTACGTCGGGGATGAGGAGATCCGTCTCGCGCCCAAGGAGTTCGAGCTCCTCTGGGAGCTGCTCGACCATCGCGGGATCGTGCTCACGCGCGACCAGCTGCTCGAACGCGTCTGGGGGTACACATTCGCGGGCGACACGCGGACCGTCGATGTGCACGTCCGCCAGATCAGGCGCAAGCTCGGGGACGCGTCGCCGATCGTCACGGTGTGGGGCGTCGGCTACAAAGTCGCGAGCGATCGCACGCCCGCCCCGACTGCCTAGAGGCTCGGTCGGGAATTGACGCGCAGCCGGGGGCGGTCACGACCAAGCAGGGCGACGCACTCCCTCGCCGTGCAGGCTGGTAAGCCTGGACGGCGAGGGAGCGTGGCGATCCGGCGCGCCGTGAATTCCCGACCAAGCCTCTAGGGATCTACCCTAGAAAGCGCCCATGCTCGGGACGCTTCGCTTTCGGCTCACCGCTCTCTTCCTCACGGTCGTGCTGGTGTTCGGCCTGGTCTCGATCGCACTCGCCGTTCGCCTCTTCCAGGACGTGACACGAACCGAGTCGGTCCGCGAGCTCTCACGTGAGGCTGCCGGTCTCGCCGATCTGTACGCGCAGGCCGCGTTGCGCTCGAGCGACGAGGGGACGCAAGCACCGGCATTTGCGGCTCGAAACCTCGAGCTGGCGACCGGGGACCAGCTCTTCTACGTCGGCCTGTCGCTCTTTCCGGGGCAGCGTTTCGGGTTGACGCGGCTGCCACGCAGCGCGCTCGGGGACGTGGATCTCCCACGCGACGGGTTGGTGACGTTCGAGTTCACGCCGCCCGGAGATGACACGCGGCTGATCGCGGCCGCGCAACCGGTTCGGCTCGCCCGCGGAACGGAGGCGTTCGGCTGGCTCGTTGTCGCCAAGCCCGTGACAGAGCTCCGCGCGCAATGGCTGACGCTGCTGGGGCGGCTGGCGCTCGCGCTGGCCGTCGGTATCGGCCTGGCCGGGATGCTGTTCTGGTGGTTGTCGCGGCGTCTCACCGAGCCTGTCCTCACCCTCACCCGCGCGACCCAGGACGTGGCCGCCGGTCATTACGACGTCGAGATCCCAGACTCGCGAGGAAGCGACGAGATCTCGCTTCTCAGCGACCGTTTTCGGCGGATGGTCGCCAAGCTCGCCGAAGGCGAGCAGCTCAAGCGCTCCTTCCTCATGTCGGTGTCGCACGAGCTGCGCACGCCCTTGACCGCGATCCGCGGCCACGTGGAGGCACTTCGCGAGGGGATCGTCTGCGAGCCGGAGCAGGTGCGAAGCTCACTCGACGTGATCGCCTCCGAGACGGACCGCCTCGAGCGGTTGGTCGGAGACGTTCTCGATCTCGCGAAGTTGCAGGCACACCGCTTCACGGTTCGTCAGGAAGAGGTCGACCTCGG
Source organism: Actinomycetota bacterium (assembly GCA_013811645.1). Lineage (GTDB taxonomy): Bacteria > Actinomycetota > Thermoleophilia > Gaiellales > Gaiellaceae > GMQP-bins7. The sequence continues at coordinate 2,312 of JACCUU010000220.1, forward strand.
GCGCGTGCTCGACCATGCGTACCACGCCTTTGCCGAGGAGGCTCGCCGGCGCGAGATCGACTACCGACTCGAGGGCGTCCCCGAGCCTCCGGTCATCTTTTCGGACGGCGATCGCGTGCTGCAGGTCATCTCGAATCTCCTCAGGAATGCCTTCCGGTGGACGCCGGATGGAGGTCGCATCGAGCTCGAGCTCGCGGCCGACAACGGAACCGTGCGCGTGGACGTCGCAGACTCGGGCCCTGGGATCACAGCAGAACAACGCAGCCGCATCTTCGAGCCCTTCATCTCGAACGACGTGAACGGGACGGGGCTCGGGCTCCCGATCGCGCGGGAGCTCGCGATAGCGCTCGGAGGCAGGATCGAGCTGTCCTCGACACCCGGCAGCGGAAGCCGCTTCCGGCTCGTTCTCCCAGCCGCGGTCGACGTCTAGACCGCTACGCGGCTGCGGCGTGTCCGACGAGCTCTTCGACGTCGATCGAACGCTCGCTGCGGTCGCGCTCGAGGCGCGCCAGCCGCGTATCGATCCCACGCCAGCCGGAGCTCACGAGGTCGACGAGAAGCGCCAGGTCGTCTACGCGCGCATGCCGCTCGGCGAGAAGCTCTCCCTCGATCCGCTCGAGACGGCGGATGGCCTGGTTGAGCAATCCCCGCATCTCGGCGATGTGACGGGCAACCGGGAGCACCTCGGTGCGGAGTCCGTCGCGGACTGCGACGCTGACCTGCGCGGGAATCGACGCTTCGAGCCCCGCCGCCGCTTCGGCGAGCCCCTCGATCTGTCGACGTGAGCGTTCGATTGTGGCCTCGAGCAACGCCGGCTCCGGCCGACGAGCAGCCGCATCGGCGATTCGTTGCTGGGCACGTTCCAAGGCGAGTGCATCCATGGGCGCCGAGGCTACTCTCCGCGCCGGATGGACACCGCGCTCCTCGACTACGAGCTTCCGGAGGATCTGATCGCGCAGCGTCCCAGGGCACGACGTGACGACTCGCGGCTGCTCGTGTACCGACGCGTGTCCGGGGAGATCGAGCATCGGCGCTTCGGAGAGCTTCCGGATCTTCTGGAACGCCAGCTGGTCGTGCTCAACGACACGCGCGTGCTGCCAGCGCGCTACGAGCTTCGTCGCGCGACTGGTGGGCTCGTCGAGGTGCTCCTCGTCGAGGAGCGCGAGGACGGACTGTGGGAAGGTCTGGCTCGACCGACGCGGCGCTTGCGAAGTGGGGAACGGCTCGGGCCTATTCAGCTCGTGGAGTCACGCGGCGGAGGCCGCTGGCTGCTCCGCCTCGATGGCGCCGTCGATGGCGAGGTCGCCCTTCCGCCGTACATCCGCGAGCCACTGGCTGATCCCGAGCGCTATCAGACGGTCTTCGCGCACGAGCCGGGCTCGGCGGCGGCACCCACTGCGGGACTCCACTTCACACCCGAGTTGCTCGCTCGGCTTGACCACGTCACGGTCACGCTGCATGTCGGCCTCGACACGTTCCGGCCCGTTTCCGCCGAGCGCCTGGAGGATCACGAGCTGCACGGCGAGCGCTATCGGGTCGGGCCGCGCGCATGGGAGCGGATTGCAGACGCTAACCGCGTGCTGGCGGTGGGCACGACGACGGTGCGGACCTTGGAGACCGTGGCTCGCACCAGTGACCTCGTCGGGCGAACCGATCTCTTCATCACGCCGGGCTTCGAGTTCCTTCGCGTTGACGAGCTCCTGACGAACTTCCACCTTCCGCGCTCGAGCTTGCTCGCCCTGGTTATGGCGTTCGTCGGGGTCGATGAGACACGCGAGATCTATCGCGCCGCGATCGCCGACAGATACGGCTTCTACTCCTTCGGCGATGCCATGCTGGCCCTGTGATCGAAGGAGCGCGCCTCGCATTGGCACGGTTTCGGCACGATCACGTTTCGCATGCGTACGCATTTTCGGAATAGGCTGGTAGCGGGAGGAGGCGAGGGGTGGCCCCCTGGTTTTCTCTCGCGCGGAGCGTGGCGTGGCCTGTGAGCGCCGTTCTCTGAGCGCTTTCCGGATCACGGCAGGCGACGGCCTCGCTCGCGCCGGAGTTCTCGAGACGGCGCACGGCCCGATTCCGCTGCCGGCTTTCATGCCGGTCGGAACAAAGGCGTCGGTGAAGTCGCTTCATCCCGACGAGGTGCGAGCGCTCGGTGCCCATGTGATCCTCGGGAACGCGTATCACCTCCACTTTCGGCCCGGAGAGTCGGTTGTCGAAAGCCTGGGTGGCATCCACGCCTTCTCCGGCTGGGACGGCCCGATCCTCACCGACTCCGGCGGGTTTCAGGTCTTCTCGCTCAGGGACACCATCCTCGCGCTGGACGACGAGGGAGTGACGTTTCGCTCGGTCTACGACGGGTCGGCCGCTCGTTTCACACCCGAGGGAGCAGCTGAGATCCAGTGTCGCCTCGGCTCGGACATCGCGATGTGCTTGGACGTCTGCCTCCCGGCCCCTGCGACCCGAGACAAGCTCGAGCGGGCCGTCCGCCTCACGACGAGTTGGGCCGAACGCCAGGTCGCTGCGCCGAAAGCACCAGGCCAACTGCGCTTCGGAATCTCCCAAGGCGGAACGGACGAGGAGCTACGGCGACGTTCGGTTGCGGAGATCTCCGCGCTCCCGTTCGACGGCTTCGCACTCGGTGGTCTAGCGGTCGGCGAATCGCGTGAAGAGATGCTCGAATGCGTCGAGTGGGCGGCGCCGGAGCTTCCGCAGGACAAGCCGCGCTACTTCATGGGGATCGGCGATCCCGCGGGCATTCTCGAGGTGATTGCTCGCGGGGTGGACATGTTCGACTGCGTGCTGCCGACCCGTACCGCTCGCACCGGCTCGGCGCTGACCTGGGCCGGCCGACTCAACCTGCGGAACGCCCGTTACAAGAGCGATCCCGATCCGCTGGAAGCAGAATGCGGTTGCCCCGCTTGCGGCCGCTTCTCCCGCGCGTACATCCGGCATCTCGTGACGCAGGACGAGATCCTCGGGTTGCGTCTCCTGAGCCTGCATAATCTCTGGTTCGTACTCGACCTGACCGCACGCGCGCGGGCGGCGATCGAGCGAGGCACGTTCACGGCCTTCAGGCGGGACGCGCTCGCGCGGC
>JACCUU010000225.1 GCA_013811645.1 Actinomycetota bacterium
CGCCCGAGAGCACGTGCGACGCCAGCGAGGGCGCTCGCCGACTTGAGGTCGACGTGGACTCCTACTTCGAGCGCTTCGTCGGCAAAGAACGCGAGCGTCTCGTCGAGGGTGAGCAGGTCCGGGGCGAGCCCGCGAAGATCGGCGAGCAGCAGCGACCCGACGTCCCCCACTGCTGCGCCGTGGGTCACCTCGTGAAGATCGTCCGAGTGCGCGATCACCAGCTCTCCGTCTCGCAAGGAGAGCACGTCGAACTCGATGAGATCGACGCCGGCAGCACGAGCGGCGCGAAATGACGCGAGCGTGTTCTCCGGTGCGAGCGCTGCTGCTCCCCGGTGGCCGATCACGAGCGGTCGACCGTCGCGTCGATCGAGCGAGATCACGGCGCGGGCCGCGTGGGCAGGTAGTCCTCGTCGAGACGCCCCCCCTCGGCCGCGTAGGCGACGATCATCCGGTCCGTGATCCACTCCACCGGTGCGCGATCGTCCGTCCATGCCCGGCCGGATGCCGTGAGTGAGCGGACATCTCGTGCGAGCAGCTCCCGCAGCGGTGCCAGATCGACGGGACCGTCCGCCAACCGGCGATCGAGGTCCTGCGGCGCAATCGGCTCGGTCAGCCCGAGTACGAGGGTGTTGAAGCGGAGCGCCCGCCATTCGAGCACCTGGGGCAGCTCGGCGGAGACGGTCCGCCCGATCCCGTTCACGAGCCGCCTGTCGCCGGGCACGGCTGCGACATTGGGCGCGACGAGGCCGCCCGGAGCCAGCCTCTCGCGAACGAGCCGGAAGAACTCGCGGGTCGCGAGGTAGAAGGGCACATACGGCTGGTGGTAGGCGTCGACGACGATGAGGTCGTACCGGCGGTCGGTGCGACGCAGGAAGGGCCGGGCGTCCGCGTCGTGCACCGTCAACCGCCGGTTGTCCTCGAGCCCGAAGTAGCGTCGACCGACGCGACTGACGGCCGGATCCAGCTCCACGCCGTCGATCTCCGCGTCGGGGTAGTAGACACCGAGGGCCCGCGCGGTTGTTCCGGCGGCGTTGCCGAGGATCGCGACCCGTTCGAGCGGGCGCCCGAGCAACGGTGGGAGCGCGAGAAACGCATCCCACACGCCCCCGGTCAGCACGTTGCCGCCGGGCTGCCACACCGAATGCACGGCCACACCCTCGTTCAGATGCAGGACTCGACGCCCGTCGGAGCGCTCGACGACCTGGATGTACTGGTGGTAGGAAGTCTCCTCGTGGATGAGCCCGGCCTCGGCCTTGACCGCGCCGGGCGGAAGGAGAAGGAGGGCTGCGAGCAGTCCCGCGACCACGAGATAACGAACCCCGAGCAGGAAGCAGGAGGAGACAGCGAGGAGCGCGGCGATGACGAGGAACGTCCGCTGGGTGCCTATCGCTGGAATGAGGATCAGCGCCGGGAGGAAGGTTCCGAGCAGCGATCCCGCCGTCGAGAGCGCGTAGAGCCGCCCGGCGACCGCCCCCGCCGTCTCGATGCTGGACACGGCGAGCCGGATCGCAAACGGCGACACCATGCCGAGAAGCACGACGGGCGGTGCGAAGAGCAGCAGCACCGCGATGAAGCTCCCGATGACGGCGCCGGCAGACGCATCGTCCAAGCCCTCGACGGTCAGATCGAGGAACGGCTCCGCGACGAACGGGATGGCGGCCACGCAGACCGCGGCGATCAGCACGATCAATCCGAGGAGCGTGGTATGCGGCCGCCGGTCGGCCAGACGTCCGCCGAGCCAGTAACCGACGGCCAGCGCGGCGAGGACGATGCCGATCAGGTTTGCCCAGACGATCGTCGAGGAGCCGAAGTACGGTGCGAGCAAGCGGGATGCGGTGATCTCGGTCGCAAGTGCCCCGATGCCGGCTCCGAAGACGAGCGCCCCGAGTGCGAGGCCACCCGGCCTCGCGTTCGCTCCCTGGGCTGTCACCCTCCTACAACCCGAAGATCCGCTCGATTTCGCCGAGCGTCCGCGCGGCGAGCAACACCGCGGCTACGAGCGCGAGAGCGAGGACGAGCCAGAAGCGGACCCCCGCCCACCGCTTCTCACGATGCCACCGTTGACGGGCTGCGCGGCGAGCACGGTGCAGCCGGTACGCGCGGTCGACCGCGCCCGGGTCGATCGGTGGCGTCTCCTCCTCCGCGGAGGTCCTGGTCTCGACCTTGGCCACGGACGAAGTGTAGAAACTGCGCGAAGTCGCCGTTGTCACGGTCTCCGCGACGCGCAGGCCATATTCTTCCCCCATGGAGGGCACCGAGGCCGGGCGCGGGCGTGGGCGGATGTCGTTTGCAGGCACGAGCAGCATGCCCGGGCTCGGGGCGAGGCTCACCTTCCTCTTCGGTCTCCTGCTCGCCGTCTCGGCCCTTACGGGCTGGTACACCGGCGAAGGCGAGGGCACGACGGTCTCGGTGATCGGCTGGCACACGGGCACCATCGGGAAAGTCGTCCTCTTTCTCGGTCTCGCTGCCGTGCTCCTGGTCTTGCTGCGCGAGTTCGGTGTCAGCTTGCCCGACACCGTTCCAGAAAGCCTGGTCGCTATGGCAATCGGCTCGATCGCGACGGTGCTCGTGCTGGTCCGGCTGATCTCGATCCCCGATACGTTCTTCTTCGCGAGTCGAGGGGTGGGAATCTGGGTCAGCCTACTCTGCGCGATCGGAATCATCGTCGCCGGTCTGCTCGAAGCTTCCGAAGAGCTCTAGCGCAGCAAGGCCCCCTCGTCAGGGCGAGGTCACCGTCACGGTCAGGGTACGCGCCGGTGGCTCCTGTGGGAGCGGCGTAAGAGTGCGCACGTTGGTCACGACCCCGCCCGGCTCGACCTGCTCGTCGAGAGTGCGCGCAAAGGCGACTCCGAGGAGAAAGGCGAGCGCGAGCAGAAGCACCGCGAGGACGATGCGGACGAGAAGCTTGCGGCGCTGCGGCCTCGTGCGGCTTTCTCGGCTGGGACGTTCGAGCATGACGTCGCCTAGGGCTCGTAGTCGAGCGCGCCTCGGGAGTAGAGGTAGAACGCCGCGCTCTCCACGATCGACAGAGTCGCGGGCCAGGTTCGGGCGACGGCCCGCTCCGCGACGGCCGCGCGCGTCCAGGCGTCGGCCTGGCGGTACTCCGTCGCGAGCTCACGAATCGTGAATGTCGACCCCAGCCGCTTGCGCAGCGCATCCGTCACCGCTTCCAGCTCGACATGCAGACCGTCTTCCCTAGCCGGATCTCGCGCGGCGTCCTGAAACCGGTGGTAGCCGTCCTCCCAGTCGCGTCTCGCGCTTTCGACGTCCGCCGTCACCGCGCGGATGCTAGATGTCCCGCCCACACAGGTTGTGAACGGCTGAGGGATCTATCCGGGCCTCCTTCGAGGCTGTGCGTCTGCGAAGACCACGGCCAGAAGGAGGCCCGGGATGTCATTTCACCGTAACGCCAGGCTCGGATTGGGCGGACGCTGCGCGCTCGTCGGCGCAATCGAAGGCGGGCTCTCGATCAGGGCCGCCGCCCATCGCTTCAATGTCTCACCCGCTACTGCTCATCGCTGGTGGCATCGCTGGCGTGAGGCGGACGAGGAGTCGCGACGTACGCTCGCTTGCCTCTTCGATCGCTCCAGCAGACCACATCGCTCGCCGCGGGAGCTCGCCGCCGTGCTCGCGGAGCGGATCTGCGCCTGCCGGCGAGAGACCGGCTGGGGACCCAGGCTGGTTGCCGCTGCGACCGGCTTTGCTCACTCGACCGTGTGGAAGGTGCT
>JACCUU010000276.1 GCA_013811645.1 Actinomycetota bacterium
CCACGGCGGTGACCACGCGAAACGACTTCTTGCGGCGGGCTCGCTCTCGCTCACGACGCGCATCCGCGCCGAACCGCCTGCCGAGACGCGGTGACTCGACCGCGACGACGAGTGCGGCCGCGAGTAGGAGCACGACGAGCCACGGCCAGCTCACCCGGCGGATTGTAGCCAGCTATGAACGGAAAACCTGCATCGGCAGGTTTGAGAGTGGAACGCCGCCTTCCGCGGTGACCAGCCACGTCTCCTGCATGTAGAGGCAGTCCTCGCCGTTCGCGGCGATCGCGTGCGGGTGCATCGAGAAGACCATGTTCTCCGAGAGCTCGATCTCGACGCCTTCCCCGATCTTCGGGAACTCGATCATCGTCATCCCGATCGAGTGGCCGGTGACGTGACCAAGGTGGTAGCCGCGGTCGACAAACCCGGCAGAGACCGCCCGGTGCACGTCGTGGCACGTGGCCCCCGGTCGCATCGCGCTCGTCGCGGCGTCGACGTACTCGAGGTATGCCTCGAGCATCCGCTCCGTGTCCTCGGAGAGCTCTGCGTCCTGCGTCGCGATCGCGCGCGAGACCTCTACCCAGTGCATCCCCGGCCCTGCCACCTCGAGCGAGGGCAGAAGGAACTTCGACAGGATCTCCTCCCGCCGCGCGATCTTGAACTCCGGGCGTGCGTAGGCGTCGGTGCCCGTGAGAACCATGTTCATGGTGAGCCGCCCGCAGCCCTCTTGGACGAACCACTCCTCCGCCGCGGCCATGACCTCGGCGGCCGACTTTCCGGGTGCATAGCTCTCGAGGAAGATCTCGAACCCGCGCTCGTTGATGCGCACCGAGTCGCGCACTGATTCGAGCTCGGCTTCGCTCTTGACTGCGCGTGCGAGATCGAACTCGATGTCGAAGGGGACGAGCTCGACGCCCCCCGTCGCGAGGGCGCGCTCGTCCCTCACGGTCATGACGTAGTCGAGCCCGTAGACACCGACCCGCTTCCACCCCGCTCCCCGAGCATGGCCGGCCATGTGCTCGCCCGGACGGTCGTGGAACACCTGCTCGAGCTGCGCAGTGCCGTGCTCCCCCACGTAGCGGGCCTCGCTCGGGAAGACGACGAAGGGATCGCCCCCGGTCGGCACGACGACGTACGCGTAGCGATGGACGATCTGGAATCCGGAGAGGTAGGTCACCGCGCCCTCGAAGCCCGAGTACTCGCTTCCGGAGACGATCAGCGCGTCCAGGTCGTGCGCGGCCATGGCCACACGCACGTTCTCGTATCGGCGTTGGAGCTCTACGTCCACGAATCCTCCAGCGCCTTGACCAGCGCCGTCAGCGCGACGTTCAACGGGGTCGGGACACCGAGCTCGCGCCCGAAGCGCGAGATGCCGCCATTCAGGTAGTCGATTTCGGTCCGCCGGTGCGCTTCCACGTCCTGGAGCATGCTCGCCTTGTGGTCGTACGCGACGTCTGGCCGGGCCGCGTGATCGATCAACTCCTCCGGATCCGCGTCGAGCGTTATCCCCTGCGCCCCTGCGACCGCCTTGCCTTCGTCGACGAGCGAGCTCACGAGAGCGCGGAGATCGGGCCGCTCGCAGACGCGGCCGTGCGTGAGCCCGGTCAGCGCCCCGACGGGGTTCGTGGCCGCGTTGAAGACGACCTTCCGCCACTGGGCGGGACGGGCATCGGAGACCGCATGCGTCGGCATGCCGCCACGTGTGCACGCCTCGGCAAGCCGTTCGATCTCGTTCGGTGAAGCCGGGCTCGGCTCGAACGGGCCGAAAGTCGTGTCTCCCTTGACGTCCCACTGCACGACTCCTGGCGACAGGATCTTCCCGGCCGGAAACGTCGTTCCACGGATCACCCTCGAGACGTGCCGCGCGATCACCTCCTCGTTGCCGACGCCGTTCTGCACCGAAGCGAGGGCTCCGTCCGAGAACGCATGCGCGGTGGCTGAAACGGCGCCGTCGGTGTGCATCGCCTTCGTCGCCAAGATCCCGAAGTCACAGCCAGGAAGCTCCGACGGCTCGGACGTCGCCCGAACCCGACCTACGACGTCTCCCGCCCCTGTCAGCCGCAATCCGTCGGCGTTGATCGCATCCACGTGCGCGCGATCGAGGTCATACGCCCACACCTCGACGTCCTCGAGCTGCGCGAGGTTCGCCGCGAAGAGCGACCCCACGGCGCCGCAGCCGACGACACACACCCTCACGACGGCCGCAGCTTTCGCCAGAGCGGGTCGACGGAGAACTCGCGCCCGCCCGTGAGCCCGCTCGGACGGAGAATGAGCACGAGCGCCATGAGGGCGCTCACCACGACGATCCTCGTCCCCGCCGGAACCTCGACCGTGCGTCCCACGAGCTCGAGTCCGTTCTCCGCGTTCGCGAGCACGGAGTCGAGTGCGCTGACGGCGAGCGCCCCCACGACCGCGCCCCACAGGCTCGTGGATCCACCGATGACGAGCATCGCGAGCGTGATGAACGTGAGGTCGAGGGAGACGGCGTCGACGTTGAGCGGAAGGAAGTGGACGTAGAGCCCACCCGCGAGCCCCGCCAGGAACCCCGAGAGCGCGAAGGCACCGAGCCGCTGCCGGTAGATGGACACGCCGACCGCGCGCGCGGCCGCAGGATCCTCGCGGGTCGCGCGCAGCTGGCGTCCGAAGCGGCTTCGCTGATACGCGAACGCAGCGACGATGACGGCGACGGCGCCGAGCGCGGCCTGACGGAGATCGGTGGTCTCGGACACGGAGGAGAACGTATTCAACCCCGGCCCGACCTTCTCGTAGTAGCGGAGGATGTTGTTCGTGATCTCGAGCACGGCGAAGGTGGCGATGCCTGCTGCGAGTCCGGACAGTCGCATCAGCGGGAGGCCGACGAGCAATGCGAATACCCCGCCGACGAGACCGGCTGCAATGAGAGAGGGGATGTTGCCGACCGTCGTGTCGCGGAGGAAGTCGAAGAGGTATGGCATGACGGCCGGCTTCTCCTGTTCCGGCACGGACAGCACTCCCGCCGTCCAGACGCCGATGGCGACGAAGCTGATGTGCCCGAAGGAGAGCACGCCCGAGTTGCCGACGAAGACGTAGATCGCGACGACGATGGACACGGAGACGAGCGCGTTGATGAAGTAGATCTCGGTCGAGCGCGACACGAGCATCCCGAGGAACGCGGCACCGACGACAAGGACGACGGGAGCACCGAGCTCCAGCGCAGCGCGCCGAGTGTTCACACCCGCTCCACGGCAGCCCGCCCGCGCAGGAAGAGCCCTCCCGGCCGGAAGAGAAGGACGAGGATCACCAGACCGAAGACGAATGTCGGCAGGTACTGGCTCTGGGCGGTCGGCAGCGCGCCACCGAGCACGCCGGAGACGTAGCCGATCGTGAATCCGCCGAGGGTCGCCGAGAGCAGTCGCGTCATTCCGCCGACAACCACTCCGGCGAGCACGATGATCGTCTCTCGTAACGCAAAGGTCGGAGTGACAGTCGGGAACTGCACGGTCAAGAGCACGGCGACGACCGCGGCCAGTACGCCGGCGACGAGAACGGCCCCGGCGCTCACGAGGTTCGCCCGCACGCCGACGAGCCTCGCCGTCTGGAAGTCCATCGCCGCCGCTCGCATGTGCAGGCCGAGCGAAGTCCGATTGAGGAGCAATACGAGGAGCCCGAGGCTGACTGCGGCGCTCGCGATGGCGACGATCGCGATCTTCCGGATGTCGACGTCTCCGAAAGTAACCGGACGGTTGAGCTCTGCCAGCGAGGCGGCCGTCTTCCCCAACGGCCCGAACCAGAGGAGCGCGATGCTCTGGAGCAGGAACGCCACTGCGAACGTCGCGATCAGCATCACCGCCGGCGACTGTGACCGTAGCGGGCGGAAGACGACCCGTTCCATCGCCAGGGAGAGGACGATCACGACCGCGAAGCAGAGCGCGATCCCGACCGCCACCGGCCAGCCGCGGTCGGAAGCGTAGGCGAGCGCGAACGCACCGGCCATGATGAGCTGGCCGTAGGCGAAGTTCACGAGGCGGAGCACGCCGAAGACCAGCCCGATGCCGACGGCCATCAGGGCGAAGATCGCCCCGAGCCCGATCGCGTCGACCTGCACCTGGAGGTCGACGGCGTCCGAGAGGACGTCGGTGAGTCCACTCGCGAGTGGCGTGATCAAGAGAGGTACGCGGCGACCATCCGGTCCGTGTCGGCCGCATCGGCGGGAGTCAGGGTCAGGCGGAGCTCTCCGTTCGAGAGCACATGCGTTCTGTTGGCGAGCGCAACCGTGCGCTGGGCCCTCTGCTCGACGAGCAGGATCGCGAGCCCGCGGTCGCGGATCGTGGCGAGCGTCGAGAAAACGAGGTCGACGATTGTCGGCGCCAGTCCGAGCGACGGCTCGTCGAGGAGCAGGACACGCGGCCCGGCGACGAGAGCGCGCGCGATGGCGAGCTGCTGTTGCTGCCCTCCCGAAAGGACGCCGGCGGGCCGTGTGCGGAACTCTTCGAGAATCGGGAAGAGCTCGTATGCGTCCCCGAGGGGATCGCCGGCCGCGCCGTTCCTGCGCCTGCCTGCGAGCCCGAGCTGCAGGTTCTCCTCCACGGTGAGCTCGCCGAAGAGACGTCGCCCTTCCGGGACGAGCGCGACACCGGAGCGGGCGATGGTCTCGGGGCTTCGCCCGCGCAGCGAGCGGCCGTCGAGCGTGACGTCACCGCCGCGAAGCGGGACGAGGCCCATCAGCGCGTGCAATGTGGTCGACTTGCCGGCGCCGTTCGGCCCGATGAGCCCGAGGATCTCTCCCGCGTGCAGCTCGAGCGAGAGGTCGCGTACGACGGCGCTCCCGCCGTACCCGACCGACACGCCATCGACCTGAAGGACGGGCATGCTCACGATCGCTCCTCGTGTACGGCGCTCTCACCCAGGTACGCGGACGCGACATCGAGGTTGGCGCGGATCTCGACGGGCGTCCCTTCCGCGAGCGTCGCTCCGTGATCGAGCACCTGAATTCGGTCACAGACGTCCATGACGAGCGCCATGTTGTGATCGATGAGCAGCACGCCCGCGTCATGCTCGTCTCGCACGGAGCGGATCACGGCCGCGAAATCGGGCACCTCCGCCTCGGGCAACCCCGCCGCAGGCTCGTCCATCAGCACGAATCTCGGCTCCGTCGCAAGCGCGCGGGCGA
>JACCUU010000282.1 GCA_013811645.1 Actinomycetota bacterium
TCCATCATCCGGATCGCGAGGTCGAGTGCCTGCAGCTTGGACTCGCGCTTGATCGAGCGTTTCGCGAGCGTGGCCGCGCGCTCCTCGAGCGCGACCGCATCCACGGAGCCGACGCGCGGCAGCCGAGGCCCCGCCGGGAGCTCGAACCCACCGATGAGTGCGGGTGCCTGCGCGATCTAGCGAGTGTAGATGCGAGTTGGCCTTGTGCCGAGCTGTTGCTCGAGCGCCTGAGCGCTCGCGAGCTCGGAAGGCTCTGCGTCGCCGCCGTCGACCAGGAGTCGCAGGCACTTGAGCCGCAGCCAAGGCAGGTCGTGCGCGCAGAGAAGTCGGGCGCATTCGCGGACGACTGTGAATGCACCGGTCTCCGCGAGCGCGATGCGCGCCTCCAGCAGCTCGCGAGCCGCCGTGCCGGTAGACGAAGGCTCTCGCTCGAGGGTGGCCGCAAAGATCTCGAGCGCGCGGCGCGCTTGGACAAGCTGGCCTCGTGCGAGACCCTCGGCGACGACGACGTCGACCGCTTCGAACCAGGAAGGCAAGCCGCCTCCTTCCGCGATCGACGGCTCGAGGCGCTCGAGGTCGACTCGAAATCCTGTCGTGAGACCCACCTGGCCGATGAGGACGTCGACCGCGGATCGGGAGATCAGCCCGTACGGCGTTTCCGGAAAGCCGAGAGGCTCGTACCAGGCGACTGCGCGCTCGAGCGTCGCCCGATCGCCGCGAGCGGCCGCAATGGGCACCACGACGAACCACGAGCGCGCGGCGACGCGGTGGTAACTTCGAGTCTCCGCCAGGTCCACCGCGCAGAGGCCGGCTGCGAGTGCTTCGTCCCAACGCCCGCGGGCGAACTCCGCTTCCGAAACGTAGTAGTCAGCCCACGCGCCGGGCTCATCGAGTTCGTGCGCCTTCGCGAACGACGCGAGGCGCGCAGCGCCCGCAATGGTGCCGCCGAGGTCGTCCGGAAGACAGATTCCAGCCAATGTTCGGCGCGCTTCGGCCACGTCGGGCCAGCGTCGCAGTTCGTGCGCAATACGTTCGATCTCGGCCCACGCCGTGCGCATCCCGTCGAGGTCAGGCTCATCCCACACGATCCACATGCGTGTCTCGAGCTCGAGCTCGGGATCCCCGATCCTGCGCGCGATCTCCAGCGCGCGTGCGCGATCGGCTTCGGTCTTCTGCCACTCCTCGTCGCCGATCATGGCCGCACCCCGGATTCGGGTCAGAAGCAGACGCGCGCTTACCGCGTCGTCGCGATCGCCGAGTTCCGCCAATGACTCCACGGCCAGCCGAACGACGTCATGAAACCGCAGCTGTTGGGCAAGGATGTTTCCGACGAGCGCGACCGCACGTGACGCGTCCTCTCGTATGTCCTCGAGAGAGAGTGAACCGTCACGGAGGCAATCCCAATAGACAGCGAGTGCCGTCTCGGCCGTCTGCAGCCCTGTTGTCATGTCCGCCGTGAAGGCGGTCGCGCGCGCCAACCCCATGAGGCGCCTCGCTCGATCCGCCGGGAGATCCGGCGACGTGAGCCCGATCGAGCGCTCGAACAACGACGCCGCAGCTTCGTACGCGGCCGCCGCGAGCGCAGCCAGACCGGCTCGCTCGAACCAGCCCGCGGCGAGCACGACAGCCACTTCCCTCGTCAGCCCATCGCCGAGATCCGGTGCCAGCGTCGGAGTCGAGTCGAGCGACGCCGCATAGTGTCGACCGATGACTTCGGCCACCTCGTCGAGGTTGTCCGCCCCGACTTCCTCGAGCCACCGAGCCATCCGAACGTGAAGGCGCGCGCGCTCCGCGCGCGAGAGGCTCGCGTACCCGACGTCACGCAGGAGCGCGTGTCGGATGACGAACGACTCTCCCAGGAGGTCGTCTGCGATTGGGCCGGCGACGATTCCCCGCCGCTGCAGCGCGGCGATGCCCTCTCCGTCGTCAGCTCCCAGCCTCCCCAGTACGTCGCGTGGGAACTGCCTTCCGGCCACCGATGCCCGGCGGATCACCGACCGTGCGCTCTCGGGAAGATCGTCGAGCTGCGCCGCGTACACGCTCTGGACCGTCGAGGGCAGTTCGACGTCATCGATCGTGCGCGCCAACCGCCAGCCCGACGTCGATCGCCCGAGCAGCCCACTGCCGACCCAGGATCGCAGCAGCTCCTCGACGAACAAGGGGTTGCCTCCCGATCGCTCCGCAAGGCGCTCGATGAGCTCTCCCGGGAGGGCGTCCCCGACGAGAGCCCTGACGAGCTCGGTCGTCGACGGTTGCGAGAGCGGTTCGAGCTCGAGCACCTCGCCGCTCGAAATCCAGTCGGCATCGGAATCGAGAAGCGACGGCCTCGAAGTGCAGACGATAAGGCGCCCGGTGCCGTCAGTCGCCGACCCCAGGAACGCCCTGTAGTCGCTCCCAGACCAATGGACATCCTCCACCAGCCATACCTCAGGACGATCGTCGAGGGCTGCGATTCCCGCGGACCAGGCGGCGAAACGGGCAGAGCGCCGCGCGTCCGTTCCCCCGAGGTCGGCTCCGTCCTCCGAGACACCGATCAGAGCGGCCAACTCGTCCGCGACCACGAGCGCGCGCTCGTTGCCGAGTCTCTTTGCCAGCGTCTGGCGGATCGCTTCGGCGTCGCCAATACCCGCACTCACGAGCGCGTGCTTGACGAGCTCGGCAGCAGGACGAAACACCGATAGGGCGTCAGGTCGCACGCGCGCTCGCCGAACTGCGGCGCCGCGCGCGGCTGCAAGCTTCGCGACCTCATCCAGAAGCCGCGACTTGCCAGTGCCGGGGGGAGCAATGACGGTGAGCTGCCGCGACGCGCCAAGTACGCACTGCTCGAGCGTGTCGGCTACGAGAGAGAGTTCTGCAGCGCGACCGATTGTCGGTGCGGTGAGCGCTCCCATCGCCCGCTCGCGCTCCGGTTCAGAAAGCAGCTTTACCGCACGAGACGCGCGGACGGGTTGAGCCTTGCCTTTCAACTCGAGATCGGTGGCCGGTTCGAGGTCGACCGCGTGGGCGACAGCCAACGCAGTCTCCGGGCCGAGCAAGAGGCCGTTCAGAGGAGCGGCCGACTGCAGTCGAGCGGCAGTGTTGACAACGTCTCCCGTCACCATCGCCTCGCCCGTTGACGGTGCTGGGTGCACGACTGCCTCTCCGGTATTTACGCCCACGCGAACATGGAGCGCGCCATCCTCGAGCCCGATCCGCGTTGCGAGCTGTTCGATAGCTCCGATGACCGCGAGCCCGCACCTCACGGCGCGCTCCGCGTCCTGCTCCCCTGCAGTCGGAACGCCGAAGACGGCTACAGCAGCGTCGCCTATGAACTTCTCCAGCGTCCCTCCGTGCCGGCCGACAGCTTGACGCACCGCCTCGAAGTACGCGTTCTGGACGATTGCCACGTCCTCCGCGTCGAGTCGTTCCGAGAGCGAGGTGAAGCCTGCGAGGTCGCAGAAGACGACGGTGACCACTCTCCGCTCGATCTCGCCCCGCTGCGCCTCGGCGGAGGCGCCAGACCCGGTCACAGCCGCTCGAGCATCCTCGGGTCACGCCGCCACTTGGGGCGCACCTTGACCACGAGCTCGAGGAATACCGAGTGCCCCACGAGCGCCTCCACCTCGGGTCGCGCGCGCGTGCCGATCTCGCGCACCATGGCGCCTTTCTTTCCCACGAGGATTCCCTTCTGCGACTCCGCCTCGACGTACACGAACGCGCGCACAACCCGTTCCCCGATCTCGTCGACCTCGACCATGATCGCGTGCGGGACCTCGTCCCGCGTCAGCCGGAGCGCCTTTTCACGGATCACCTCGCTCACGCGCTCCTCGAGTGTGAGATTCGTCTTCTGCTCGCCGGGGAAGTAGGCCGGACCCTCAGGGAGCAGGAAGACGAGATCGCCGCGAAGCTCGTCCACGCCATCCTTCGTCACCGCGCTCACCGGGTGCAGTGCGTGGAAGTCGCCGAGCTGCGAGGCCGCCTGCATCTGTGAGAACACGTGTCCGCGCTTCAGCCGGTCGATCTTGTTCAGGGCGATCACGACGGGCTTCTCGAGCCCGAACACGCGCCGGGCGACGAAGCGGTCGCCGGCTCCGATCCGAGCGCGGGCGTCGACGACCAAGAGCACGGCATCCACGTCCTCGAACGACGCGTCGACCGTCTCCTGCATCTTCTCGGTCAACGCATCGAGCGGGCGCTGGAAGCCCGGAAGATCGACGAGCGTGAGCTGATGATCAGGCCCGTTGGCGACGCCGAAGAGCCGGCGCCGGGTCGTGTTGGGCACGTCCGAGGTGATCGCGACCTTTTCGCCGCAGAGGGCGTTGACGAGCGTCGACTTGCCGACGTTCGGCCGGCCCGCGACGGCCACGAGACCGGACTTCACGGACGCCTCCTTTTGGGGCACCCCAGCCCACCACCCACTGCGATCCTAACGAGAAAATGCGCGCGCATGGGACAACGCTTCGTGGAAAAAGCGCATCGATCGCTCCACAGGCTCACGGGAGAGCCGATGCCTCGAAGGACTCCGGAAGGAGCTCCCTCGGGGTCATCGTGACGACCCGGCCGCCGTTTCGAAAGACCACCGACTCGACTCCCATCTCCAGAAGCCACTGCCGACAGCCGCCGCACGGCGAAGCGGTGATCGCAGCCGTGACGAAGTCGCCCGGCCGGTATCCCTCCGCGACAGCGCGCGCGAACGCCGTGCGCTCTGCGCAGACTCCGAGCGGATATGCCGCGTTCTCGACGTTGACGCCCTCGATCACCCGACCGTCCCGCGCGAGAACGGCGCACCCGACCTGGAACTGCGAGTATGGCGCGTACGCCCGCTCGGCGGCGGCGTCGGCAAGGGCGAGAAGCTCGGCGTAGGTCGGAACGGCGCTCATCCGAAGGCCTGGAAGAGGACGAGTGTCGTGAGCGCCCCGAGCGCGCCACCGCTTGCCACCTCGGAGGCGGAGTGGACTCCGGTCTCGACGCGTGTCTGGGCCACGAGCAGAGCCATGATGAAGGCCAGCGAGGAAATCAGGAAGCGGTGCGAGGAGTCGTCCAGGATCAGCGTCATCGCCATCCATCCGGCGAACGCGACCGCCGCGTGCCCCGACGGCAGCCCACCGCGAAGCGGTGTGCCGCGGCCCGTGTACGCCTTCACCGCGATGACGAGGATCACCGTCAGCGCGAGTGAGACGAGCGTCAGCTCGGCCGGAGCATCGCTCAGCCCGTCGAGGAACCGCGAGCTGCGGTCGGCGACCTCGCCCGAGAAGACGAGATAGCCGACTGCCATCGCGTTCAGGGCAGCGATCAGCACCGCCCCGGCGGCGATGTCCTTCGCCAGCTTGGCCATCGGGTCGAAGGAGGTGGAGGCGACGTCCACCGCCGCCTCGATGGCCGTGTTCACCAGCTCGGCCACGAGCACGAACGTGATCGCGAGCAGGAGCACCATCAGCTCGAGCTTGGATACGCCGAACGCGACCGCGGCGACCAGCACCGCAGCGGCGATCGAGAAGTGGATCCAGAGGTTGCGCTGCGTGCGCAGCGCATGGATGACACCCTCGACCGCGTGGTTGAAGCTCTGGAAGAGCGAGGGGCTGCGCTGCGCGTTCATCGAACGGCGTGCACCTGCTCCCGCCCGTCCATCTCGTCGCCGTGATCGAACCCGAGCAGGTGCAACAGACCGTGGACGAGCGGCGCTTGCCACTCCTCGCCAACCACCGCGGGGCAGAGGACGACGTCACCGAGAGCCCTCGGTACCCCCTCTGGAAGCTCGTCGCGGCCGTCGAGCGGAAACGAGAGCACGTCGGTCGCCTCGTCGATCCCGAGATGCTCGCCCTTGAGCTGGCGCATCTCCTCCCGCGCCACGAACGCGATCCCGAGCTCGCCGTCCGCGATGCCTTCCGCGGCGAGCACTCGTCGGGCGAGATCCGCTGCCTCCGCCTCCGCGACCTTCGCCCCGCTTCGGTTCTGCGTCTCGACCACGATCACGGACGCCTCACCGGCTGCGCGCCGTGCCGGTCTCCTCGGCGTGGCGCTTGTAGGCCTCGACGATCCGCTGGACGAGCTTGTGCCGTACGACGTCGGCATTGCCGAACTCGACGAAGCCGATGCCCTCGATGCCCGCGAGGATCTTGCGCACCTGGATCAGCCCGGACGCTTGCTCGCGCGGGAGGTCGATCTGCGTGATGTCGCCGGTCACGACCATCTTCGACCCGAATCCGAGTCGCGTGAGAAACATCTGCATCTGCTCGGGCGAGGTGTTCTGCGCCTCGTCGAGCACGATGAACGAGTCGTTGAGCGTGCGCCCGCGCATGAAGGCGAGCGGCGCGACCTCGATCGTTCCGCGTTCCATGTACCCGGTGAGCCGCTCGGCCTCGATCATGTCGTAGAGGGCGTCGTAGAGCGGCCGCAGGTACGGGTCCACCTTGGCGAGCATGTCGCCGGGCAGGAAGCCCAGCCGCTCGCCGGCCTCGACGGCGGGCCGCGTCAGGATGATCCGCCCGACGGTGCCTTCGGAGAGCGCCGCCACGGCGAGCGCCATCGCGAGGTACGTCTTCCCCGTTCCGGCGGGGCCGACCGCGAACGTCACCGTGCGGCGGCGGATCTCGTCGATGTAGCGCTTCTGGTTGACGGTCTTGGGGGAGATCTTCTTGCCGCGGTGCCGCCAGACGACGTCATCGAAGACCTCGCGAACGTCCTCTGCCTGGTCGATCGCGGCCAGAACCGCGCCGACCGTTTCCGGCCCGATCTGATGTCCGCCCTCGACGAGCTCGGTCAGCTCGTCGACGACAGCGCGGGCTGCGACCACGTGCTCCTCGTCTCCGCCGAGCGTGATCCTGTTGCCACGCAACGCGATCGTGCAGCCCAGTCGCTCCCGTAGCGCTTCGAGCACACCGTCCTCGACCCCGGCGAGCTCGGCCGCAACCTCGTTCGAGACGTCCAACACCTGTTGCATCGAAGGGAGTGTAGGGCGAGGACGGCCTCGCCCTACGGGCGCATCAGGCGAGCTTTTCCTTGACCAACTGGCTCACCGTCGAGCCGTCAGCGCGGCCCGAGACCCGGTGCATGACCCCGGCCATCACGCGCCCAAGGTCACGGATGCTCGTCGCCCCCACTTCGGAGATCACGTCGTCGATGATCTCCTCGACCTCCTCTTCGGAGAGCGGCTCCGGCATGAACTCCTCGAGAACCTCGAGCTCGTACTCCTCGTCTTCGGCCTGCTCCTCCCGGCCCCCAGCACGGAAGGCGTCAGCGGCCTCGAGCCGGCGCTTGCGCTCGCGCTGGAGCACCTGCAGCTCCTCGTCGTCCGACAACGGGCGCTCGAGCTCCTTCTCCGCGTTGCGGAGCGCGTTCAGGACGAGGCTGAGCGCGTCGCGGCGATCCGCGTCGCGAGCGAGCCGCGCCGCCTTCAGCTCGTCTTCGATGCGCCTAATGAGACTCATGACGTCACCCCGGCGAGCGCCGTCGCCACTCGGCCGGCGTCGACCCGTCCCCCGAGCACGTGCCAGTGGAGATGGAAGATGGTCTGGCCTGCACCGGCGCCAACGTTCACCAGCACGCGATAGTCGTCCAGGCCGACGGTCGTTGCAGTCTCGGCGACGAAGCGAAGCATCCGTCCGGCTTCCTCGTCAGGGAAGTCATCGATGTCCTTGAACGTGTCGATGTGCCGCTTCGGAAGAACGAGAAGATGCGTCTCGGACACAGGGTTGATGTCGCGGATCGCGACGAACCCGTCCGCGCTCGCGACGTGATCTCCCTCGACGGCGAGGCGGCAGAAGAGGCAGTCCTCACGCTGCGACGGCAAGGATTCCCTCCTCCGAGATGCCGACCGCTCGCGCCCGCACGATCCGACCGGCGTCCGCGTCCAGGAGCCACGGCGTGTAGTCGTCCCCGTAGCCGCGTCCCGGCCGGTCGACGAGCACGCGCTCCGTCGTTCCGAGCTTCGCCTCCCAACGACGCCGGCAAAGCTCGGCGGAGAGATCGCGCAGCCGAGCGCTCCGTTCCTTCTTGATGTTCGTCGGCACGGTGTCGGCCCCGGCGGTGGCGGTTCCTGGACGGGGCGAGTACGGAAAGACGTGCACCTTGTTGATTCCCGCCTGGGTCACGACCTGCAGCGTCCGTTCGAACGCCTGCTCGTCCTCGCCCGGGAAGCCGACGATCACGTCCGAGCTGAGGTTGAAATCAGACAGGGGCTCGAGCTTCGACAGGAACTGTGCCGCGCCGTAGCGACGTCCCATCGCCCGCAGCACCTCGTCGTCCCCGGACTGCAGGGGAACGTGAAGATGCGCTGAGACCGAGGGAGTCTCGCGCAGCGCCTCGATCAGATCCCCGGTTACGTGGTTCACCTCGATGGATGACAGCCGGAGCCGCTCCACTCCAGAAATCGCTCCGGCTTCCCGTACCAGGCTGGCGAGCGTATGGCCCGCCTCACGATCGCGGAAGCAGCCGAGGTTCACGCCCGTGAGCACGACCTCCGGATGCCCCTGCGAGACACGCTTGCGGATCTCGGCGAGGACGGCGTCAGCTCGCCGGCTGCGGGTACCGCCACGCACGAGCGGGATCACGCAGAACGCGCAGGAGAACGAGCACCCGTCCTGGATCTTGACGAAGGCGCGTGTCCGTTCGAGCCGGGCATCGGCCTGCACGCATCCGATCGCCCCCAGGTCCCGAGCGACGGCGTCCGGCAACGCTTCGCTCTTGGCGGATACGACGGTGACGTTGGTCGAGACCTGCGTGAAGGCACCTTCGAGGTTCGCCGCACAACCCGTGACGTAGACGCGTCCATGCGTCCGCGACGCGCGCGAAACTGCTTGCCGCGACTTCGAGACCGCCTCGTGGGTGACGCAACAGGTGTTGACGACCGCCACGTCACCTCCCCGCTCGACCTCCGTGTGACCGTCCGCGAGCAGACGTTCGCGGATCGCCTGCGCATCGGCGAACGAGACCTTGCAGCCCAGGAAGCGCGCGGAGAAG
>JACCUU010000310.1 GCA_013811645.1 Actinomycetota bacterium
GCTTATAGCAGTCTGTTATCCGGCCTCCTGCCCGCGGGCGGCGTAGGCGGCACGCGCTTCGCGCCAAAGGAGGTCGAAGTTCGGAAGCAGGAAACCGAAGCAGACCGCGGGGAGTGCGGGAAGGCCCGAAGTGTCCAGGAAGTACACGAGGATCAACGTCAGCGAGAGCAGCCCGGTCATCGACAGCCACGTCAGGGCGACTCGGAGCCCGAACCGCTGCGCGGCGGCGAGGAAGAGCGCGAAGAAGACGATGTCGGGCGGCCCGATGTTGGCCGTCGCAGTCTCGCCCGGGACGTGAATCGCGATGGAGATCCCTTCGAAGATGCCCGGCTTCTCCTCGGTCACGTACTTGGTCGGCCCGAACGCGACCGACCAGATGTCGACCCAGGGCACGACGAACGCCACGAGCGCGAGCCACCAGAGTTCCGCGAAGAGGGACAGGAACCAGAAGCCGAAGAGGATGAACGCGATCAACTTGGCCGCGTTCGCCAGCTGGTCGACGCCGAGAACGTAGAAGATGACCCCCGCGAGCCCGGCAGTCACCACGGCACCGAGCAGCACCCAGTCCAGTGTCCGCGCCAGCGGAAGCGCCAGCCAGGCGGGCGCGGTCAGCGCGGGCAGGACGACAAGGCTCGCGAAGAGGATCGCGCCGTCCCGGGAGAGCCCGGGCAGACGGGACGCAACCGCCCCGAACACGACGAGCCCGGCGATCAGCGCCGCGAGCGCGAGTGCCCGTCGGCGCGAGATCAGTAGGGAGGCTGCTCCGACCACCAGGGCCCGAGCGCCTTGAAGGCGTTCCAGAATCCCGTCTTCCGAGGCTGGTCGTCGAGTGACGTGTCGACATCGGGCGTGACGAGAACCTCGATCGTCGGCGTGAAGCGTTGCAGCACGCCTTCGGCGCCGACGTCGACGGGGTCGGCGAGCGGGAAGCGAAGCTCGTTCAGGAACTCGACAGCACGTCCGCCCATCACGATCAGGAGCTTCGGCTGGACGATGTGGATCTCGCGGGTCAACCACGCTGCCGCGTCCTCGGGGTCTTCGGTGCCGAACTTGAGGCAGTTCGTCCCGTAGACGGCGAGTGGATCCACGTGCAGCCGCTGCAGCGACTTCAGGACCGCTTGACCCGATCGCCCGAAGAACGCGACACCCTCCTGGATCTCCGGAGGCTGCGGCGCGTACTTCAGCAGGAAGACGTCCGCCAACGGATGACCCGAACCCACGACCGGAACCCGGAGCTCGTCCCCTGTGCGCGCAAGCTCGTCGCCGAGCTCGTTGATCTCGGCAATCGCCTTCTTCAGGTAGCGCTCGTAGATCTCGTCGGTGGGTACGGCCGCTGACACGGGTGCGAAGCACCTTCTCTCTTATAGGACCTTTTCCTTGACCTGAGCGACCCACTTGAGAGATTGGAGGTACGCGAGAGACTTCGGACGGCGCAGCACCTCGGCGGTGCGCAGCGAGAGCATGAACTCCTCCGCACCGTCGAACCGCCGCATGCACAGAGCTCCTGTTCCCACGCCCTGCAGAACATGGGCGTCGGAGCCCGCGCCCTGGAGCAGGCGGTATTTGCGCGCGAAGCGCAGCGCCTCGTCGTTGAACGAATCCCGGAGGAGCCGCGCGTTGAAGACCTCGAAGACGTCGATCTCGGCGAGATGACGGTGCAGGATTGCGGGGTCGGGGATTGCATGCAACCGGTCGAAGGGGTGCGGGAGGTAGACGAGCCCGCCCTGCTCGCGGATGGCGTCGATCGTGTTTCCGAAGGACATGCCGCGTGGGATCTCCTCCTCGAGGAAGAGGCCGATCACCTCACCCTGACCGTCGGTCTTCACCTCCTCGCCGGGTATGACGATCAGCTCGCGGCTCCGAGCGAGCTCGACAGCCTCGAGAGCTCCGCCAAAGACGTTGTGGTCGGTGACCGCGATTGCTCCGAGTCCGATCTCGTCCACGTGGTCGAGGAGATCTGCGACCGGGATCGAGCAGTCGTGCGACCAGTCGGTGTGCATGTGCAGGTCGACGACGATCCACTCGCGACCGGAGAGCGGGTCGCTGCTGTCGACGTCTCGCGGGCGTCGCTTTCCTGACAGGCGTGAGTAGAGCCGGTCGAGCTCCTTCGCGACCTGGTCGAAGCTCTGGCGCTCGGCCTTGGCTCGACCTTTGGCCGCGACCCGGCCGCGCTGGTCGGTGTCGATCGCGAGACGCGCGACATCTGCGGCAACGACCTCTGGATCGCCTCCTTCGACAATCGCGACTCCTGACGCGGCGGCCTCGAGCGCAAGACGTTGCTCCCCGTCAGGGGCCGGAACGAAGATCGACGCGTTTCCGAGGATTGCCGCCCTCTGATCGGGTCGCCGCACCAGACGGACGTGCGACCGCTTGCGCACCGAGCGTGGGATCGCGGGCCGAAATCCGAGGGGCTTCGTGTGCAGGAGCAGCAGGTCCCAGTCTGGAAGGTCGCGGAGCAGTGCCGCGACCGCCCGGGTGACACTTCGTCCTGCGAGCTCGAGCTCGACGGCGATCGTGAGCCGTTTCTCACAGGGACGGAAGAGCGTCGTATCGACCCCGATGGGCACCAGCGTGTAGTCGCCTTCGAAGAGCTCTTCCGCAGCATCGGCAGTTTCCCGTGACGTCGCAAGGAGGGCGTCGACGCGGGCGCTGAGCCGGTCACGTCGCGAGCGACGCGGGGGGTAGGCCAGTCGGTCGGGAGAGAAGAACGTCGCCGCTGTCAGCGCGTGCGTGGATGTGAGCGCGAGGTACGAGAGGCTGGGAAGAGCCGGCTCGAATCCGTGCACAACGTCGTAGCGTCCGCGTGCGAGCGCGAGTCGCAGGTTGGCGCGCACGGCGACGGGGACGCCCATGCTCGTCCGGCGGGAGATCGGGATCGACGGCCCGACCGCGATCACCTCCTGGTCGGCACCCCGGTGCAGCGCCCGTCGCCCGGCGAGGAGGTCCCGTGCACGGGACGACGGCGCCAACACCGTCACCTCGTGTCCGAGTCGCCGAAGCGCGGCGGCTGTCCCCTCGACGTGCGCGTTCACCTCGTGCGGCTGCGACCACGCGAAGGGCGTGACGAAGCAGATTCGGAGCCCCACGGTTCGGCGAGTCTAGCCTCGATATTGCGCAAGCTCGGAAACCGCTGGCGCGATTTCCGAGCGCGCGGAAACAGACCCTTCATGGAGTGCCCGGGCGGGCGGCAGCTTCGGGGTGTGAAGCAGGTAGCTGGTTCACGACGCTTCGCGAGAGTTCCGGCTGATGGGCTTTCTGCGGCGCAGTTCTGCGAAGTGGCAGGCTGTAACTTGGCTTCATGACCGAGCTCACGATCAAAGCCCGCGCCAACGGGCCTTACAAGATCGAAGGGCCGGTGCGCGTGATCGATGCCGACGGGAACGAGTTCGTGCTCCCGGAGGGAAGCGCCATCGCCCTCTGCCGCTGCGGGCACTCGCGGACGAAGCCGTTCTGCGACAAGAGTCACCGGCGTGCCGGCTTCGCCGCCGACGACTCGTCGCCTCGAAAGCAGGAGGGGTGTGACTAGTCAGACACCGGCGTGAGGTGGTGCGCCGACCCTCGGAGCGGGGTCAGGCTGAAGCCCGACCCCGTC
>JACCUU010000311.1 GCA_013811645.1 Actinomycetota bacterium
GCGGATCCTGGCAGTCACTCTCGGGCCGGCAGTGGCGACTACTCGACCATGCTGTGGAGGCGAGTTGGCGCGTACCCCTCGATGGTGGGACGAGGCTCTCGGTGCGCATGGAGCCCCCGCGAGCAACGCTCGAGCCGCTGTTGCGCGCCGACAGTTCGGTGCTCGGGGTTGGTCTTGGGAGCTCGCGCTATGTCTACGGCGTGCGCCACGTGACCCGAAGCCTCGACCGCATCGCGCGCGTCCTCACCTCGGGCGCGACGATCGTGCCGCCAAAGCGCGTCGACGCACTTGTGCCGCTCGCGGAGGCGGCTGCCGCCGGGCTGTTCGCTCACGTCGTCGGTCAGGGCGAGGACGGCGATCTCGTCGCGCTCGTCCGGCCGCGGATGCACTTCGACGAGGACGGCCGGCTCCATCACTGGGATGGCTCGCCCGCAGCCGAATGGCCGAACGGGAAAGGTCTCTACTTCTGGCACGGCGTGGAGATGACCGAGCGTACGGGCCGCGATCCCGACACGGTGACGCCGCGTCAGGTGCTCGCATGGGCGAACGCCGAGCGCCGGCGCGTCGCGATGGAGCGGATCGGCATCGAGTCCTTCATGCGCGCGCTCGGCGGCACCGTCGTCCAGGAGGACGACTACGGCCGCTTGTGGAGAACGGAGCGCGAGATCGACGGCGAGCCCTTCGTCGCCGTGGAGGTCGTGAACTCGACGCCCGAGCCCGACGGAAGCTTCAAGCGCTACTTCCTGCGCGTTCCTCCTGCTACGCGTACTGCTCGACGCGGCGTCGCCTGGAGCTTCGGGCTCACCCGGAAGGTCTACGCACCGGCGGTGGAGTCGTGAACGGCGGCAAGCTCGTGGTCGAGCAGGAGAGCGAAGCGCGGATCACGGTTCGGATCCAGGCGACCTCGTGGGACGGTGCGTCAGAGGTGGGGAGGATCGAGATCGATCTCGCCAAGCACCTGGATCCGCGTGTCTCGGTCACGGTGACCCGCGTCGACGACGTCAAGACCGGCCCGATTGAGGTAAGCATGCGATGAGGTCGCGCGGGCCGTTCGACCCGTACCTCCAACCTCCGAAGCAGGGGGCGACGGTGCGCTGACACCTTCCTGCGAGGGCCCTTGTCCCTGCAGCCACGGTTTCCAACGTAGCCAGGCGCGGCGCGCCTACAGCGCCGTGAGGGTGATTGAGGAGTCACGCTTTCGGCCAGAACCGTGACTAGCGACGCGCTCCGCGCTCGAAGGAAGGTCCGTCGGCGGGCCTTCCTTCACGTCTGGGCGCCCGCTTCGTCGGCGGCGCTCGGATCGTCTGGACGCTGAGGCCGTACGTTCACCAGGCGCCTTGCAATCGATCCCGGAGAAATGAACGACTTCGAAAGATGGAGCGACGGGACTCGAACCGCGACCTTCGGCGCTCGGCCGTGACCGACGGAGGGCGGACGTCGTCCGCCCTCCGTCTTGTTCGCGTCGGCTAGAAGTCGCAGTTGCCCGGGTCGGGTTCGTCGTTGCGCGGTGGTGCGCCCGCAGGCGTGAGCCTGGTCACGAGCACGACGAGCTCCTGGCTGCCCTCGTTGCGAGCGATGTGAACGACGCCGCCAGGGTCGACGTAGGCCGTCCCCGCAGGGTGCACCTCGGGCGTGCAATCGGGATCGTCACCTCGGTAGAACGTGGAGGTCCCGGACTTGACGATCACGAGGCTGGGGCCGGGATGGCTGTGCCAGCCGAAGTCCCCGCCGGGCGCGACTCTGTTTTCAGAGACGGCGAGCGTCGAAGGCCCTTTCGTATCGAGCTTGACCTTCCATTCGCCCGTCTTCACCCTGACGTCGATGTCGCCGGCGTTCCCCTGTGCGATCGGCGTGCTGGTCACCCCCACGCTTGACGTCGCGAGCGCGGTCGCGGCGATCGCAAGGAGAGCGAACCCTGCGAGAACTGTCGTTCCTCCTACGAGCTTCCTCATCGCGTATGCCTCCTTGTGCGTGTCGGATCACGTTGACCAACGACGCTAGGAGTTCGGTGCCGCGACGACTACGGTGGCGGCAGGCGAGCGTGCCGGCAGCTGCCACCCCCTCACAGGGGTGCTGGCACCTTGACGGCAGCGGCTCGATGGCCCACAACTTCCGCAACACGACGACCAGGAGGTCGATCCATCCTGAAGGCTCGGCACGTCGAGGCGTTGCGGAAAGAGCTCGACCAGCTGCGTCTCGAGGTCGCGGAGCTTCGCGCATCCCGGAGACGCCTCGTCCTCGCCGCCGATGCCGACCGCCGGACGATCGAGCGGGACCTGCACGAAGGCGCGCAGCAGCACCTGGTCGGGCTGGCGGTCAATCTGCAGTTGGCGAGCCAGTCGGCGGACGCCGATCCTGCGGCGACGAAGGCACTCCTGGATGAGATGGGGCGCGACGTGCAGCAGGCTCTGGACGAGACGGCGCAGCTCGCCCAGCGAATTTACCCGCCCCTACTCGAGGCGGGCGGCCTGGCCGCAGCGCTGCGCTCGGCGGCCGTGAGCGCCGGCATTCGTGTCTCCCTCGAAGTCGCAGCAGGAGCGAGCTACTCGCCCGAGGTCGCGGAGGCGATCTACTGGTGCTGTCTCGAGGCGCTCGAGCGCGCCGGGGCACACGCGACGGTGACGGTGCGGGCGGACGAGGGAGCCGTCGTCTTCGAGGTAGTCGGGGACGGTTCCCGCTCCGACGCAGGACTCGACCGGCTACGCGACCGCGTGGAGGCGCTGGGCGGCCGGCTGACGATCCGATCGGGGCCTGGCCGCGGCACGCGCGTCTCCGGCTCCCTTCCGCTCTCGAGTTGACGCTAGCCGCTCTCCGCCAGGTAGAGGATCACTGCGGTAACACGCTTATGGACCGTCGTCTCCCACGTGAGCCCGAGCTTGAGGAAGATCGAGTGGATCACCTTCTCGACCGATCTCTCGGTCAGGAAGAGCGCTCCGGCGATCGCCGCGTTGTTCTTCCCCGCTGCCATCTCGCGCAGTACGTCGCGCTCACGCGGCGTGAGCTGATTGAGCGGCGAGTCCTCGCCGCGCGCGTTCTCCGCCACGAGAGCCTCCACGACCTTGGGATCCATGACCGAGCCGCCGTCTGCGACGGCGCGAATCGCGGCGACGAGCTGCTCGAGATCCTTCACCCGCTCCTTCAGGAGGTAGGCGCGCCCCTCGCTGCCGCCCTCGAGGAGCGCGAGCACGTAGCTCGGGGTCGCGTACTGGCTGAGCACGACGACACCGACCTCCGGGTACGTCTCGCGTAGCCGCGCAGCGGCCTGGATCCCCTCGTCGGTACTGTCCGGCGGCATGCGGATGTCGGTCAGGACCACGTCGGGCCGCTCTGCGTCGACCGCGGCGAGCAGCGAGTCGAGGTCGTCACAAACGGCTGCGACCTCTAGGTCGTCTTGGGTCTCGAGCAGGCGCCGGAGACCCTCCCGGACGAGGTAGTGGTCCTCGGCGATCACGAGCCGGATCGGCATGAGGTGAGAATACGGCGGTGACGACCCCTTCTCCAGGCGCGCACCCCGGCGGGCCGCCAGCCACGGCTCTCCCGCTCGTCCTCATCGTCGACGACAACGAGAAGAACCTGAAGCTCGCGCGGGACGTCCTGCGCGCTGCCGGGCTTCGGACGCTCGAAGCGGCAAGCGGCGGCGAGGGGATCGCGCTCGCGGCCGAGCAGCTGCCGGACGTGATCCTGCTGGACCTGCGGCTCCCGGACATGGACGGCATCGACGTCGCCCGCAAGCTCAGAGGCGGTGCGCGAACGGCACACATCCCGGTCGTCGCGCTCAGCGCTCTGCAATCCGAGGACGACGGCGACTGGCTGTTCGCCGCCGGCTTCGCCGGCTACATCAAGAAGCCGATCAGTGTCACGGAGTTCCCGGACCAGGTGCGCCGCTTCTGCGCGCGCGCCGGCGCGTAGACCGTTCCCGTGCGGGGGCACCACCCCTCCGCCGGGCGGTGTGCCAGCACCCCGTTCAAACGCAAGCGAACAGGGTTGCCGTCGGGGCTAGCCACTCCTAAGGTGGCTGAGTGGACGGGCCGCATCCGACGACAAGGAGGCACACGCCAATGCCAAGACTTCCCGATTCGAGGCGCACTCGGGCTGCACTGGCGCTCGGCGGCGCCGTCCTCATGGCTGCCGTTCTCGCCGCCTGCGCGGGCTCGGACGACGACGGCTCGGCCGCCCAGGACGTCCCGCGTGTCGGCCTGATGCACGTCGGTACCGATCACATCCCTCCCTCCTGGCCTTCCCTCAAGGGCCGCCTCGAGGAGCTGGGATGGACCGATGGCCAGAACATCGAGCTGATGTGGCGGAACCTCGAGCCGGACGAGGCAGAGGCGCAGGCCGACGTTTTCGTCGGACAGGACGTCGATGTCATCGTGGCCTTCGAGGACACATCGATCAGCGCCGCGCAGGAGGCAACCGCAGGGACGTCGGATCCCATTCCGATCGTGTTCCTCCATCCCTCGGATCCGGTCCGCGACGGCCTGGTGGACAGCCTGGCGCGTCCGGACCGCAACCTGACGGGCGTGTACGCGGCCCGCGACGTCGTCGCCAAGCAACTGGAGCTTTACGAGCTCCTCGTGCCACGGTTGCGTCGCGTGCTCACGCTCGTCGACCCGGACGACCCGAATACGGAACGGCTCCTGACCGTGTACCAAGCCGCGTCGGCGCAGCTCCCTCGACCTCTCGAGCTGGACATCCGCGAGGCCTCGAACGCCAAGAACCTGAGGCGCATCTTCCAGTCGCTGCGGCCCGGGGAGGTCGACGGAGCGTTCCTTCTGTCGCCGAGCCTCAGGCTCAACCACTCCACCCTGACGATCCGGCTGGCCGAGCGTGCGCGGATTCCGGTCCAGGCGCACCGCAAGGAGTGGGTCGAGGAGGGAGCGCTCTATTCGTACGGCATCGATCTTCCCCTCATCGGGCGAGCCGGGGCGCGGTACGTCGACAGCCTCCTCAGGGGTACGTCCCCGGCGGAACTCCCAGTGCAGGAGATCTCGAAGATCGAGCTCGCGATCAACCTCGGGACCGCGGCCAGGCTCGGGATCAAGGTGCCCCAGGAGATGATCATCCGCGCTGACGAGGTCTATCGCGGGGGCACATAGATTGGAGGCGCCGGCTCGACAGCACCGCCGCCTGATCTGGAAGTACACGGCGGTGGTCGTAGCACTCGTCGCCGCAGCCAGCGTCTCGGTCGGCCTGACCGAGCTCTACTTCTCCTACCAGGACAGCAAGCGTGCGCTGACCAGGGTTGAGCGGGACAAGGCGTCCTCCGCCGCCCTCGCGATCGAGCAGCCGATCCAGGACGTCGTTCGGGAGCTCGAGGCGCTCGCGCAGCCGACGGAGGACGAGGGGACGGCGGGCCTGACGGCGCGCAACCAGGATTTCCACCGCCTGCTGGGGCGGGAGAGGCTCGTCAGCAAGCTGAGGTACCTGGATGCGACCGGGAGAGAGCGGGTCCGGGTCTCCTCGCTCGAGATCGACCGCATCAACAGCGGGATCGACCTCTCGAGGAGCGAGACCTTCGTCCGGGCGCAGGCAGCCGAGCGATACTTTGGCCCGGTCTACTTCCAGCGCGGGTCCCAACCGCACGTGACGATCGGCGTCGCCGAGGCGGGCGGGCGAGGCGGCGTGATCGTGGCGGAGATCGATCTGAGCTTCGTCGGACCGATCATCGAGCGAGCGCGGATCGGAACCGCGGGATACGCATTCGCTGTCGACCGGCGCGGCGAGCTCTTCGTGCATCGGGACATCGACCTCGTCCTCCGTCACACGAACTTCGCTTCGCTCCCGCAGGTGCAAGCCGCACTCCGCGCGCCTGCGAACGTCCCCGCGGACGCGGTCACGACCGGGCGCGATCAGAACGGGACGGAGGTGCTCAGCGCCTTCCAGAGGATCGAATCGCTCGGCTGGTACGTCTTCGTCGAGGAACCGCTGAGCGAGGCGTTCGCGCCTCTGACGTCGGCGATCTGGCGCACCGCGCTGCTGCTCGTCGCGTTCCTGCTGCTTGCGATCGCCACCAGCGTTCTGCTCGCACGCAAGCTGGTCCGGCCGATCGAGTCGATCCAGGCTGCGGCGGCAAGGATCGGCTCTGGTTCGCTCGACCAGCGGATCGAGGTTCAGAGCCATGACGAGCTGGGGGCGCTC
Organism: Actinomycetota bacterium; assembly: GCA_013811645.1. GTDB lineage: Bacteria > Actinomycetota > Thermoleophilia > Gaiellales > Gaiellaceae > GMQP-bins7. The sequence goes on from JACCUU010000311.1 coordinate 6,139, forward strand.
GCCGAAGAGTTCAATCGCATGGCAGGGCGACTCCAGGAGTCGTATTCGAGCCTGGAGCAGAAGGTCGAGGAGCGCACCCGGGAGCTCGCTGAGGCGCTCACTGAGCTGGACGAGAAGAGCCGCGAGCTCGAGGCTGCGAGTAGGCATAAGTCGGAGTTCTTGGCCAACATGTCCCACGAGCTGCGGACGCCGCTGAATGCGATCCTCGGCTTCTCTCAGGTCCTGCGCGAGAGGCTCTTCGGGGACGTCAACGAGAAGCAGGAGGAGTACCTCGACGACATCCTCACCTCGGCCAACCACCTGCTCGCTCTGATCAACGACATCCTCGACCTCTCGAAGGTCGAAGCCGGGCAGGTCGAGCTGGAGGTCGCACCTTTCTCGCTGCGGGAGGCGCTCGAGCGTGGCGTCGTGATGGTGCGCGAGCGGGCGACGAAGGACGGGGTCCAGGTCGCGCTCGCAGCGAATTCGGAGGTGGATGTCATCGAAGGTGACGAGCGGCGAATCAGACAAGTGATCTTCAACTTGCTCTCGAACGCCGTGAAGTTCACGCCCTCCGGCGGGGCCGTCGACGTGAGCACGGCGCGGGTCGACGGAGAGGTGTGGGTCTCAGTGGCCGACACCGGCCCCGGCATCGCCCCTGAGGATCAGGAGCGGATCTTCGAGGAGTTCCAGCAGGCCGAGGCGGGGGTCGAGCACCGCGAGGGGACCGGCCTCGGCCTCGCGCTGTCGCGGCGGCTCGTCGAGCTACACGGCGGTCGGATCTGGGTCGACACCGAGGTCGGCCAGGGAAGCACATTCGTGTTCACGTTGCCTGCGAGGGCGGTCTAGTCATGGCGGGCGAGCAGATCCTCGTGGTCGAGGACAACGAGAGGAACATGAAGCTGTTCCGGGACGTTCTCCAGGCGAACGGGTACCGCACTCTCGAGGCGACGACCGGCGGGCAGGCGGTCGAGCTGGCCACCGAGCAGGAATCCGATCTCGTGCTCATGGATATCCAGCTGCCGGACATCGACGGCGTCGAGGCGCTTCGTCGGCTGCGAGCGGACGAACGCACCGCGGCCATTCCGGTGCTCGCGTTGACAGCACAGGCGATGGACGGAGATCGCGCGCGGTTCCTGGCGGCGGGCTTCGATGGCTACGTCTCGAAGCCGGTGGACATCGTCGAGCTCGTCGCGATCGTAAAACAGCACTGTAGCGGGCGCGTTCGGTGAGCGGCGACGGCGGCGCCAGGATCCTCGTGGTGGACGACGTCCCCGAGAACGTGCGCCTGCTCGAGGCCGTTCTCACACCCCGCGGCTATGACGTCATCTCCGCCACCGACGGCAGCGTCGCGCTCGAGCTCGCCGAGTCGGCGAAACCGGACCTGGTCCTGCTCGACGTCATGATGCCGCAGCCGGACGGTTACGAGGTCTGCCGACGGCTCCGCGAGCGTGAGGAGACGGCAGTGCTGCCGGTCATCATGCTCACGGCGAGCGACGGGCCTGAGAAGACGAAGGCGATCGAGGCCGGTGCGGACGACTTCATCGCGAAGCCGTTCAACCATGAGGAGCTGTTCGCGCGCGTCCGTTCGCTCCTCCGGATCAAGCGCTACCACGACACGATCAAGGAGCTGAACCGGACGCTCGAAGAGCGCGTGCGGACGCAGGTCGACGAGCTCGAACGGCTGCAGCGTCTGCAGCGATTCCTGTCGCCCCAGCTCGCCGAGGCGATCGTCGCCTCGGGCGACGAGTCGATCCTGCTCAGCCACCGCCGTCACGTCGCGATGCTCTTCGCCGACCTCCGCGGCTGGACGGTCTTCGTCGACTCGGTCGAGCCGGAGGAGCTGATGCGGGTGCTCGGCGAGTTCCACGAGACGATTGGCGGCCTCGTCAGGCGGTTCGATGCGACAGTGGGTTTCCTCCAGGGCGATGGCGTCCAGCTCTTCTTCAACGACCCGATCGAGATCCCCGACGCCGCTTTGCGGGCGGTGCGACTCGGTTGCGCGCTGCGCGAGGAGATGGCCGAGCTGACGCCGCGGTGGCGGAAGCGCGGCTACGACCTCGACTTCGGCGCCGGCATCGCGCTCGGCTACGCAACCTGCGGCGAGGTCGGCTTCGAGGGCCGTTCCGACTATGCGGCGATCGGCGCAGTGACGAATCTCGCCTCGCGGCTCGCCGACGAAGCGACGGGCGGGCAGATCCTGCTTGCACAGCGTCTCTACGCGGAGGTCGAGGACGACGTCGAGGTCGAGCCCGTCGGTGAGTTGACCCTCAAGGGTTTCCCGCGCCCGGTCGCGGCATTCAACGTCGTCGCCGTGCGCGAGACAGCGCCGGACCTGTCTCACGTGTAGAGCCTCCCCGCTTCCAGGACTTCGATGGGACGCGACCAGAGTTCGTTCAGCGTCGGGCACTGACGATCTGCCCCGTTAGCATCACCGCCGCACGGTTGCCGATTTACGCGACTGACCGACGGCTACCGAGCGGTGCAGACACGTGTCGCTCGCGGGCTCTCGGACTCGTCGTTCACGTCGACGTCAAGCAAGGCGCCCGCCGCCGTCCGGCGACCGCTCGTACGTGGGTGCGTTCTCGGATAGTCGACCACGACACCCTTCTTGGGCGACTCCGAGGTCACCGTGCAGTCGCCAAGCCGGCGGCTCGACCCTCCGGTCGTACCGATCGACGGCACGGTTCCCGGGTACTGGCGGCTACGACCGGTCTCCAGCCGACTCCGGGCGTGCGGGATCAGCGCCGGATCTTCGGAGACT
>JACCUU010000010.1 GCA_013811645.1 Actinomycetota bacterium
CAACCGCGGAACTCGAGCCGGCAGGCGATCCAGCGCTTCCCGTTGTAACGCCGGCGAATGCGTCCACTCTCGTCGTGGAGGCAGCCTCGATTGCCATAGACCAGGCCGCGGCTCGAATCCGCGATCAGCTCGCTGAAGGGCGTGACCCGGTTCTGCCGTGGCACTTTGGCAAGCTGTTCGCGCAGGTCGATATACGAGCCTTCGACGGTGGCGTGCAAATCGAGACCGAGCGCGGCTGCCAGGCGATCGTGCTCGAGGCGGTCAGCGGCTTCGGGCTCTCCCGCACAAACGGTCTCGAGCTCGACGAAGTCGCCGAGGTCCTCGACGCGATCGAGATGGACTCGCGTCGCCTCGAGCATCCAGAGCTCCCGCCGCTTTCGTACGCAGCCGCGCAAGCCGTGGTCGGTGACCAGGCGTGCCTTGCAGGATTCCACGTCGTCTACCTCGGTCCGTTCGTACCGGCTCACCCGTGGGCCGCCTTCATCCCGGCGCTCGTAGCGGATCAGCTCGCAGCTCGTGGCCACGCGTCCGTCGGGGGCTCGATGCGAGATCTCACGCATCTTGAGCCGCCCGTGCGGCACGCGGAAATACGTGTCCACCTGGTCGAGTCGGCCGTCGTACCGCGCTCCCAGTCGAGCAACGACACGGGCAAGGGCTTCGAGGTCCCTTGCCCGTGTCTTGCTCTCGACGTTCGCGCCGTGCATCAGCGCACGCGCCGGTTTAGTACCGATACTGATCTGGTTTGTAGGGGCCGTCGACCGGTACGTCGATGTAGGCCGCCTGCTCGGGCCGGAGCTCGGTCAGCTTGGCGCCGAGGGCCTCGACGTGAAGACGCGCGACCTTCTCGTCCAGATGCTTGGGCAGGACGTGCACGCCGAGCGCGTACTCGTCCGTGCGGTTGAAGAGCTCGATCTGCGCGATCACCTGGTTCGTGAAGGAGTTGGACATCACGAAGCTCGGATGCCCGGTGGCGTTTCCGAGGTTGAGCAGGCGCCCCTCCGAGAGAACGATGATCGCCTTGCCGTCAGGGAAGACCCATTGGTCGACCTGCGGCTTGATCGTGATCCGCTCGACGCCCTGGGTGTCCGCGAGCCCCGCCATGTCGATCTCGTTGTCGAAGTGGCCGATGTTCCCGACGACCGCCTGGTGCTTCATCCGGCGCATGTCGCCCACGGTGATCACGTCCTTGTTGCCGGTGGCGGTGATGAACACGTCGGCAGTCTCGATCACGTCCTCCAGGCGCTGCACGTCGTAGCCCTCCATCAGCGCCTGCAACGCGCAGATGGGATCGATCTCGGTGATGGTGACTCGCGCGCCCTGGGCGCGCAGCGACTCGGCGGAGCCCTTGCCCACATCGCCATAGCCGCAGACGACGCACAGCTTTCCGGCGAGCATCAGGTCGACCGCCCGGTTGATGCCGTCGACGAGCGAGTGCCTGCATCCGTAGAGGTTGTCGAACTTGCTCTTCGTGACCGAATCGTTGACGTTGATCGCCGGGAAGAGCAGCGTTCCGGCGCCCGCCATCTGGTACAGGCGATGCACGCCGGTCGTCGTCTCCTCGGTAACACCCTTGATCTCTGCCGCGACTCCCGTCCAGCGCTGCGAGTCGGACTCGAGCGACCGCTGCAGGAGCTCGAGAACGATGCGGAACTCCTCCGAATCGGCGCCCGCGGGATCAGGCACGGCACCCTCGCGCTCGAACTCCACGCCCTTGTGGACGAGCATTGTCGCGTCGCCGCCGTCGTCCAGCAGCATGTTCGGGCCGCCATCGGGCCAGGTAAGGGCCTGCTCGGTGCACCACCAGTATTCCTCCAGCGTCTCGCCCTTCCAGGCGAAGACCGGGATGCCCTTGGGCTCGTCTGGGGTGCCGTCCGGGCCGACTGCGACCGCGGCAGCTGCCTGATCCTGGGTCGAGAAGATGTTGCAAGACGCCCAGCGCACCTCCGCGCCGAGCGCGACGAGCGTCTCGATGAGCACCGCCGTCTGGATCGTCATGTGCAGCGAGCCCGTGATGCGGGCGCCGCGGAGCGGCTGCTCGTCGGCGTACTCACGGCGCGCCGACATCAGGCCGGGCATCTCGTGCTCGGCTAGGCCGATCTCCTTCCGACCCCACTCGGCCAAGGAGAGATCGGCCACCTTGAAGTCCAGGGCCGGAACCTCACGTACTTCGGTCTGGGTCATGCGAAAGCTCCCTCTGATTGGTAGTTCTAGGTTCGGGTCACCTCGAGCAGGTACGCGACCATCACGTCCTCGTCGGCGAAACGCAGATGGTAGGCGTCGGAGAGCTGCTCGACACGGTCGATCTGGCTCTTGTTCTGCAGGAAGACGGGACCGAACGGGAAGAAGCTGAAGTCCACGACCTTCGCTTCGAAGCCCCCGTCCGCGAGCAGCTGCGCCGTGCGGCCCTGGCCGAGGATCGACAGCTGCATCACGTACGCGATTCCGCCCTCGGTGAGAAGCCGGGGCAGGAGCCGGATGAAGTGGTCGAGGAGGTTGCGTCCCCAGTAGTCGAGCGGGCGGTGCCCGCTTGGCTCCTCGTAGGGGTCGACAGGCATCTGGTAGAGGCTGGCCGCGATCAGGTCGAAGCGCTCGGTCGGCTCCCACTGATAGAGATCGACGGCCTCCCCCGTGAGCCGGTCCGCAACGCCGTTGCGAAAGCCGTTCGCCAAGGTGTTCGCGACGGCGCTCTCGTCGATGTCGATCGCATGCACGCGGGCGGCACCGTTCAACGCGAGCTGGACGGAGAGGATCCCGCAGCCACACCCGACGTCGAGGCAGTTCTGGTCGCGACCGATGTCCCCGTCGAACAGCGTCTTCCAGACGAGGTAGCTCCCGGTCGTGGGCACGAAGACGCCCTCGTCGACCATGAGCTGCGGGAACGGAAGCGGGAAGACGACCCGGTCTTGGTCGTCGCGCCACGGCTCGGCCGGCTGGAGACCCAGGTCGTCCCCGAGCAGCCGCTCGTCGAGCGGTGGCCGTTTGCGTCCCGGCTTGGTGTCGGCGAGGGCTCTCGCGAGCGCGGCGATGTGCTCCGCGGTCACGCCGCAGCAGCCACCGATGATCTGAGCACCCTCCTCGCGCCAGGCGAGCGCAAGCTCGGCGTATGCCGCCGGGTCGATCTCCTCGTCGAAGCGCCAGCGCGAGCCGGCCAGATGGCCGAGGTTCGGATAGACGCCGAGCGGCAGCTCGGTGAAGTCCCTGAGCCAGGAGATCATCCCCGGCACGTGGTCGACCGGCAGGCAGTTGATGAGGAGTGCGCCGACTCCCATCTCCTCGAACCGCCGCGCCGCGCGCCCGAACAGATCCCCTTCGGGAGGCCCCCAATGCTGTCCGAACACCCCGCAGACCCCGTGACGACAGCGCCTGAACGAGAGCCAGACCGGGAGGCCGGTCTCGAGGAGCAGCTCGACGGTCTCGAAGATCTCCGGGTCGCGCACGAGCGTCAACGTCTCCAGGAGGATGAGGTCGGGCGGCTCCTCGGCGAACACGCTGCCGAGCAGCTCGAGCGTACCGCGGCGCTGAGGGGAGTTGACCTCCTCCGAGATCGCGAACGCGACCGCACACTCGTCGGCACGGTCGCCCTCCTCGACGGCTCGCCGCGCGAGCCTGATGCCCAGGCGCGCCACGTCCATCCAGTGCGCTGCCTCCCCGGCGCCCGGTCCCTGGCGCAGCTCGCGCTCGGGAGCGGACAGGATCGACCACGTGTCGGTCGAGACCACGTTGCAACCCGCATCGACGTAGCTCCGGTGCACGTCGAGAACTGCCTGCGGCGCACGAAAGAGCGCCCAGGTGCCCCAGAGCTCCGGGTCGGGCGCGGCGGCCGAACCGCGCCGCTGGAGCTCGGTAGCCACGCCACCGTCGAGGACGACGCACCGCTGGGCGGCAACCATCTCCTCGAGCTTTCGGTACGCCGACGACGGGGATGTCGCGCGCACTCTCTGGGCCGACGCGCTCACCGATTAACTCTCGGCGAATGCCGGTGCGCCGAGCCCGTCAGGCTGGTCGGAGGCCGCAATCTCCGCGAGGGATGTGGCCGGCCGAGCGCCGACGTGCGAGATCACCTCGGCCGCCGCAAGCGAGCCGAGCCGTCCACACGACGGAAGGTCGTACCCGTGACTGAGCCCGTAGAGGAATCCGGCGGCGTAGAGATCCCCCGCTCCCGTCGTATCCACCAGCCGCTCGACCGGGACCGCGTCGACCACGTGCGCCTCGTCGCTCGTGACGACGAGCGAG
>JACCUU010000073.1 GCA_013811645.1 Actinomycetota bacterium
ACCACCCGCGAGCCCTCCGACGATCAGGTCGAGGTCTCCATCCGCGCGCTTCGCAGCGTGCTCGAGCGAGATCAGGCGGAGACGCCCGAGGAGAAGAAGCTCGACACCCGCGTCGAAGTCATGGCCTAGCCGCGATGCCGCGAATCGTCCGCGAGGCCGATGTCGGCTGGCAGGGCACGATCTCCCGGGGAACGGGAGTGGTCGAGGCGACAAGCTCCGGCGCATTCATGCTTCCCGTCACGATCGCATCGCGGGTCGGCGATCCGGAGGGAAAGACGAGCCCGGAGGAGCTCCTGGCCGCCGCGCACGCAACGTGTTACGTGACGTCGCTCGGAGGCGAGCTCGCCCGCGCGCGGACGCCGCCCGAGCGGCTGGATGTCCACTGCACCATCACCATGGACGAGGTGGCGGGAATCGGGCACCGGATTGTCACCTCGGCGATAGTGGCGAGCGGCGTCGTGCCGGGGTGCGATTCCGTGGCATTCGCGCAGGCTGCGGAAGCGGCCGATCAGGGCTGCTCTTTCTCGGCGCTCATCAGGGCGAGCGCAACGGTGACGATCGACGCAAATCTCGAACAAGGGGAGGGCTGATGGCTGCCGAGAGGACTGCGCAGGTGACCTGGTCCGGCGGACTGCTGGACGGAACCGGCACGATCGACCGCGTCGGGAGCGGGGCGTTCGGTCCTCTCGACGTGACGTGGGACTCGCGCAGCGAGGAGTCGAACGGGCGAACGAGCCCTGAGGAGCTGATTGCCGCGGCGCACGCAGCGTGCTTCTCGATGGCGTTCTCGGGCGGACTTGCGAAGGCAGGCACGCCGCCTGAACGGCTCGAGACGTCGGCGACCGTGACCTTCGTCCCAGGCGAAGGAATCACGAAGAGCGCACTGACGGTGCGCGGGTCGGCCCAGGGGATGGACGAGGAGGCGTTCCGCCAAGCGGCGGAAGCCGCCAAGGAGAACTGCCCGGTCTCCAAGGCGCTCGCCGGCGTGCCCGAGATCACGGTCGACGCCTCGCTCTCGTAGCGCTGATTTTTTGACAGGCTGAAGCTGTTAGTGGGGTCAGGCTTCAGCCTGACCTCGGTCTTGGATGTTCCGCCGCGTCCCGAACGAGCTGTCGGTAGAGCGCCTGAGACCGCTTCCGGTGTGCGTGCAGCATCGACGGCACAAGGTCAGTCTCGAGAAACGGAGGCTGCGTGACGAGACCAGCGGTCGCGCGATAGCTGCTCCACGCCCAGTCCTCGGGTGCGGGCACGAGACCGGCGCGCACGGGATTCAGCACGACGTACGCGCAAACCTCGATCGCGTAAGCCTCGGTCGCTACCAGCGATGAGGAGAATGGGCCGGCGAAAAGATGCCCGTATCGACCGTGACGCTGGTTGAACTCATACGCGTAGCCGCCGAGAAGGCGGCGCATCCCCGAGCCGAGTGTCGGTTCGGGGGTCTCCACGACGACGTGAAGATGGGTGTTCATCAGGCAGTAGGCATGGACGCGCCAAGCGGAGCGCTCCGATGCTCGTGCGAGGCCGTTAAGAAGTGCACGGCGGTCGTACTCGTCCACGACGATAAGCCCTCCTGCGTTGCCTCGGGCGACGACATGTTGGATCGCCCCGGCGACGTCGACGCGTGGCTTGCGCGGCATCGTTGTCAGCATGGCGGGCGGGCCGCGCGAGGGCTAGATGGCTGCCCAGGACTCGTCCCAGTGATCCACCGCAAACCCAAAGACGGGGTCAGGCTGAAGCCTGACCCCGACGAAAGGCGGAAGTCTCACCCCGTCTTTGGGTTGCCGTTCGTTCTGACGTCGCCACTGTCGGGGCTACGATCAGCCCGTGTCCACGATCGAGAACCTCGTCGACGACCTCGAGCGCTCGCACGCGGAGGCGCAGGAGCGGATGTCCGATCCCGCCGTCTACAACGACCACCGGAAGGCCGCCGAGTCGGGGCGCCGGCTCAAGGAGTTGGAAGGGCCGAAGAAGCTCGCCGATGCGTGGCGGCAGACCCAGGCCGACCTCGAGGCATCCCGAAACGATCCGGAGCTCGCGACGATGTCCGCCGACCTCGAGATCGAGCTGGCTCGGCTCGAGGAGGAGCTGAAGCT
>JACCUU010000112.1 GCA_013811645.1 Actinomycetota bacterium
GCCTCGAGCAGCCTCTCGAGCTCGCTCATCGGAATGCGAAGTGCCCCGCGCTTCTTGTCGTTCAGCCTCACCGCGCGGATCTCGCCATGCCTCACCTCCCTGTAGATCGTTCCCACGCTCAGGCGGAGCGCTTGCGCGGCCTCGGCAGGGGTCACGAGCTCCGGAATCGCATCCCTCTGCATGCGTTGGGTACGCGATCTGAGTGAGGCGATCCGCTGTAACTCCTCCTCCAAGCCAGCAGCACGAGGCTCGCCGTGGTCGGTTCGACCCTCGTCGCTGTCGAAGGCAACCGCCTGGAAAGCATTTCGCATCCGCCGAAGCTCCGCGCTGACCTGCTGGCGGGACTCCTCGCCTCTCACTCGTCCGGGCGTTTCGGTGCCATCTCCGAAGAGCAAGAGACGGAGTCGTTGGTCGGCCCTGCGATATGCCTCTCCCGGCTCGCCGCCGGGCTCAATCATGCCATCCCACCTACCCCAGTTCTCGCTTCGACCTTGCTCACCGATTCAGCGCTGAATCGGCGGCCTATCGAGCCCAGGGGCCGGCTGGACGCTCGAACTCCGTGACGCCTTCACTCTAGCGCTGTGGACCACGAATTCGAAGGGAGGTGCGACAATCCCGTGCAATGGTTCCCGAGGCGCGCCTGGAGCCGACCGAGCACGGGCTCTTCCCCGAAGGCGAAGGCTGGTTCGTCTTGAATGCGCGTGACGCGCAATGGTTCTACGGCCCCGGGCGCTCCGCCATCTGTGAGTCCGAGGGCGACGCGGACTTCTCGCAGCAAGGAGTCTTCCTGCACGTTCTCGAGCCGGGCGTGCAGATGGCCATGTACCACTGGGAAGCGGATCAGGAAGACTTCCTCGTGCTCTCCGGCGAGGCGCTCCTGATCGTCGAAGGCGAGGAGCGGCCGCTCCGCCAGTGGGACTTCGTGCACTGTCCGCCCGGGACGAAGCACGTCGTCGTCGGCGCCGGCGAGAGGCAATGCGTCGTTCTCGCGGTCGGCGCCCGCGAGCACCAGTCGGGGCCGGACTGGGGCGCCTACAGCGTGGACGAGGCGGCGCAGCGCCATGACGCCGGAGTCGAGGAAGAGACGACAGACCAGCACATGGCCTATGCGCGCTTCACCAAGCGCGAGCCAACCCGCTACAGGGAAGGCTGGCTACCCGACTAGGCGATCGTCGCGTGGCGACGCGCCGTCGCGCGGCTTCCAGCAGACTCCCCCCGACAACCCGTGAAAAGGAGGCAGGACATGGCCGTTGCCCGAGTGACCGAGATCAGCTCGACATCGACGACGAGCTTCGAAGACGCGATCAAGATGGGCCTGGAGCGCGCGAACTCGACGCTCCGAAACGTGAAGAGCGCGTGGATCAAGGAGCAGCAGGTGCGCCTGGACGGAGGCTCGGTCACCGAGTACCAGGTGAACATGCTCGTCACATTCATCCTGGACGAGTAGCTGTTGCGCAGACCGGAATCCGCTAGCGCGGATTCCGGTCGCGTGAACCAAGACCCCTTTAGGTCAACGCGGTATCGGACGTCTCGGGGTGTGAAGTCGGTTGCTGGTCCCCAACGTGGCCTCGCACCAAGTCTGCCGAGTGGTTACTGGTCCATGAGCGCGCGCACGGCGGCGCGGTCAACCGGGTCGCCGGCGGCGATGAGATCGCGCGCCGCGTCCACCTTGTCCCACACGTCCCAGAGCAGGAACCCGCGCGGCTTGCCGTCCTCCACGTAGCAGACGACGCCCTTCCGGTTCGGCTCCGCCCATTCGGCAACGGTGTCGAGGCGGGAGTCGACGTCGCCGACGGCCTCGTAGCCGAGCTCGAAGAGATCGGAGTAGAAGAACGGGAGGTAGTCGTACGGCGTATCGGCACCGGCCATGTTCGCGCCCACGTAGCGCCCGTGCGTGTTCGCGTGATTCTCGTGCTCGACCCTGCGAAGACCACCGAGCAGGGTGGCGGGAAAGCGCGCCACGTCGCCCGCGGCGAAGACGTCGTCGTGCCCTTCGACTCGCCCGTACTCGTCGACGAGCACGCCGTCGTCGATCGTTAGACCGGCCTGCTCGGCGAGATCCGTGCGCGGCTCGATACCTAGCCCGGCCACGACGACGTCGGAGTCGATCGAACGTCCGTCAGCGGTGACGACGCGAAAACCGGCGTCTCCCGCACGGGCGATCT
>JACCUU010000114.1 GCA_013811645.1 Actinomycetota bacterium
GCCGCGCCCTCTTCGCGGTGCCACAGGACATGGTCGTCATCACGTGCGGCGAGCCCGCCGTCGTGTGCCCCGGCGGCCCGCAGGGAGGTGGGGTTCCGCCGGACCGGACGTACTACTACCTCTTCAAGTACGAGCCGCCGGACATCCCGCAGATGACGGGAGAGGATCTCAAGCTCTCAGGCACCCGCGCGGACTTCGACACGAGCCCGAGCGGTGGAGGGCTCCCGATCGTGACGATGGAGTTCACCGGACGCGGCGCGGACAGGTTCGAGGAGATCACCAGCGCCGAATACGTGCGTGGCCGACTGCGCGGAACGCCACAGCACTTCGCAATCGTGCTCGACCGCGAAATCAGGACGTGGCCCCAGATCGACTACACCGACTCGAGCCTCGCGGGTGGCATCGGGGGCGGACGCGCGCAGATTCAAGGCCTCGACTCCATCGACGAGGCGCAGGACATCGCGATCGTCCTCCAGACGGGCGCGCTGCCGGTCAAGTTCGAGACGCTCGACCGCACCGACATCTCTGCGACGCTTGGGAAGGACTCACTCCGAGAAGCGTGGCAGGCCGCGATCGGCGGGATCATCCTCGTGGCCTTCTTCCTGCTCTTGTTCTACCGCTTTCTGGGTCTCGTCGCGGTCACCGGCCTGATCGTGTACGCCGCTTTCCTGTACGCGACGATCCTCCTCTTCAACGTCACGTTGACGTTGCCCGGCTTCGCAGGACTTGTGCTCACGTTCGGCGTCGCGGCCGACGCGAACATCGTCATCTTCGAACGGATCAAGGAAGAAGTGCGCGGCGGGAGGTCCGTGCGCGCCGCCATATCACTGGGCTACAAGAAGGGCTTCGCGACTATCGTCGACGCCAACGTCGTCACGGCGATCACGGCGATGGTGCTCTTCGCGGTGGCGACGGCGAGCGTCCGCGGGTTCGCGCTCATGCTGCTGATCGGCACCGTGCTCTCGATGCTGACGGCGGTGCTCGCGACGCGGGCGATTTTGGCTCTCCTGGCCGGTTTCGGGTGGATCGACAACCCGCGGCTCATGGGCACGACGGGCGGGGGCATTCCGCGTTGGCTGCGCGCCGACTACATCGGCAAGCGACGGATCTGGTTCGCGTTCTCCGGGATCGTCGTCGCCATCTCGATTGCGGCGATCGTCTTCCAGGGCCTCAATCTGGGGATCGACTTCCGGGGCGGCACGCAGGTCACGTTCCGCACGCCTCAAGCGACCTCTCTCGAGGAAGTGCGCAGTCAGGCCGCGCAGATCGGCCAGGAAGGGGCGGTGATCCAGGGTCGCGGCTCCTCCACGGACGGTCAGTACACGAGCTTCCAGATCCGAACCGAGTCGCTGACGATCGCCGAGCAGAACACGCTCGAGCAGGAGCTTTCGAGCGCCCTCGGGGCGACTGCCTTCGGAGCCAAGAACGTCTCGGAGAGCTTCGGCCGGCAGATCGCGAACTCGGCGCTCTTTGCGATCATCGTGAGCCTCCTCCTGATCGTGGTCTACATCTCTGTTCGCTTCCAGTGGAAGTACTCGGTCGGAGTCCTCGTTGCGCTCGCGCACGACGTCGTGATCACGGTGGGCGTGTACGCGCTGACCGGAAGAGAGGTCTCGACCGCAACCGTGGCCGCGATCCTCACGGTGCTCGGCTACTCGATCTACGACACGATCATCATCTTCGACCGGATACGCGAAAACGTGCCGCTGATGCGGCGCGCGTCGTTCCGTCTGATCGGCAACGTGTCGCTCTGGGAAGTGCTACCGCGCTCGCTCGCGACGACCTTTATCACGCTGCTTCCCGTCGCGTCTCTGTACTTCTTCGGGGGAGACACGCTCAAGGACTTCGCCTTCGCCTTGCTTGTCGGGATCGGCTTCGGCTCGTACTCCTCGATCTTCCTGGCTGCGCCGCTGGTCGCCGTCCTCAAGGAGCGCGAGCCCGAGTTCGCGCGCCGGCGTGACGACCTCGGCGCGCTCGAGGGCGTCGAGTCCGTAGGCGGCATGCTCCTCGACGAGCCTCGAGACGAGGATGTGGACGAGGAGGACGACACTGGAGGTAGCCCCGTCGAGCGTCCACGAGGCCCTGCTCCGACGCCGGCCCCCGCGGCTGCGAGCGTCGGGCCTGGCGACCACACGGCGAAGTCCAAGCGGGAGCGCCGCAGGCAGCGACGCGCGTCGAGGCCGCATGGCAGAGCGCGTTAGCCCCGACCGCGGGACGCTCGAGACACTGGCGTTGGCCGGGATCGGCATCTTCGCGCTCGGAGCAGACCGTGCGGAGGAACTTGCCGACGAGCTCGCGCAGCGCCTCGCCATCGACCCGGAGGAGACCCGCGCGGTCGTGGTCGACGTTCTCGAGAGCTGGCGTCGGGAGGTGCGACGAATGAGCGATTCATCGAGCACGGTCGCGTCACGGGTGGGTGCGGAGTTAGGCATGGCGTCGCGTGATGCGGTCGACGAGCTCGAGCTACGGGTTGCCCAGCTCGAGCACCGGCTGCAGTTGCTCGAGCGCGCCGAATAGAGCCCAAGAAGCCGCGCCCCTACAATCGGAGCATGGCCACTCGGCAGGCACGGCCGCCCCGCAGTCTCGGACGCCTGTCGGAGATTGCACAGGTCGCCGCGCGACACGGCTTCGGCTACTTCCTGCGTAGGAATCGGCTCGGCGATCTCCTGTCCGGAGACAACGGGCGCGACTCAGACGTCTCCGTCTCCGAGCGCGGCCGCCGGCTGCGGGAGATGCTGGACGAGCTCGGCCCGACCTTCGTCAAGTTCGGGCAGCTGCTCTCGACCCGGCCCGACGTCGTTCCTCCGGACATCGTGGTCGAGCTCCGCGGGCTGCAAGATCAGGTGACGCCGTTCCCCTTCGAACAGGCCCGGGCGGTCGTCGAAGCCGAGCTCGGGCTCACCATCGAGCGGGCGTTCCTCGAGTTCGACGAGCAGCCGCTCGCGTCGGCCTCGATCGGCCAGGTGCACCGGGCGGTGCTTCCGAACGGCCAGGAGGTCGCGGTCAAGATTCAGCGTCCGGAAGCGGCGAGGCAGATCGAGGCCGACCTCGGGCTCCTGTACCAGGCGGCGAAGCTTCTACGTGAGCGCGTGCGCGCTCTCGAGTTCATCGATCCGCAGGAGCTGGTCGACGAGTTCGCACGCTCGATTCGGCTCGAGCTCGACTACGCACACGAGGCTCGGAACGCGGATGCTTTCCACCGAAATTTCGCCCGGAGTCCGGGCGTCGTCGTCCCGGCCGTGATCCGGCAGTACTCGACAGACCGCGTGCTGACGCTCGAGTTTCTCCGCGGCAGGAAGATCTCCGAGCTCGACCTCCCGAACATGCGGCCGGACGAGCGTCGCGACGTCGCCTATCGAATGGCGGACGCGTGGATGACGATGGTCTTCCGTCACGGCTTCTTCCACTCGGATCCCCATCCGGCGAACATCTTCATCCTCGACTCCGGCGAGCTCGGCCTTGTGGACTTCGGACAGGCGGGCAAGCTCACCGACGAAGACATGGTGAAGCTCACGCGGCTCTTCGTCGACGCCGCGACCGAGAACATCGACGCCATTCCTCGCCGCATGCGGGAGCTCGGCGTGCGCTACGCGCCTGAGCGCGAGCAGGAGTTCCGCGCGGAGCTGCGCGTGCTCTTCGACCGCTACTACGGCACGCGGCTCTCGGACATCGATCCGCTGCAGGTGATTCGCGAGGCGTTTCAGCTCATCTACTCGCTCAACCTGCGTCTCCCGACCCGCTTCGTGATGCTGGACAAGGCCATAGCCACGCTGGCCTCCGTGGGCGCGGAGGTCTATCCCGACTTCAACGTGTTCGAGGTCGCGAAGCCCTACGCGCGCGGCCTGCTCGCCGACCGCTACCAGCCGCGGATCGTCGCGCAGCGGGCGAGGACGGAGGCGCTCGCGCTCGGTTCGATCGCTCGCGAGGCTCCGTACCAGGTGAGCGACATCCTCGAGCGGATGCGCGAAGGAACCTTCCAGATTCGCTTCGACAACCCCGGCCTCGATGAGCTCGACGACCACATCGACCAGGCGTCGAACCGCCTCTCCGTCGCGCTCATCGTGCTCGGCGGTCTCCTGGGCTCGTCGATCATCGGCGTGTTCGCGCAGGAGGGGCCGCAGATCATCGGGCTGCACGCGCTGTCCGTCGTCGGCTTCGTGCTCTCGGGGGCTTTCGGGCTCTGGGTGATCTGGGGCGTCCTTCGCCACGGAAGGCTCTGAGGTCGCCTGGGATGAAGTTGCACGTTCTTGCCTTCGCCCTCGTTTCGGGGCTCTCGGGGTGTTCACGCTCGCGATTCCGGGCGGGGCGCCCGCAAGCTATCCCGCGCCGGCGCAACGACTCGTGGTGAAGTCCGAGACGCTCTTCGGGAGCCGGGTTGTGGTCATGGACGAGAGCGGCCGCAGGACCGTGACATGTTCGTCGACCCTGGTCAGAACGGCGGGCTGGCGGTCTCCCGCCGCGGGACGGCGTTCGCCTATGTGCAGACCCTAGTCTTCGACCTCCCGACCA
>JACCUU010000121.1 GCA_013811645.1 Actinomycetota bacterium
GATCGACCATGCGCCCCTGTTTCCGCCTGCCTCACTCGATCTGCACGAGGCGATCGAAGAGGATCGCCGGGCGCGCGCTCACCCGGCGTCGTTCATGCTCGGCCGTTTCGTCTGTCCCGCATCGCGCCTGGCCGAGCTGCCTGATGTGGGTCGAGGAGTCAGCGTCGTGCTCGACAATCTCGAGAGCGGGGTCTGGCTGAAGCCAGAAGCCAGGGTCGAGGCGGTCGAAGTACCTCCAGGCGCCGATCTCGAATCGCTTGAAAGGCTCGCGGAGGAGGTCTACGTCGAGATTCCGCTCGACGACGATCTCGACGTGCGCCTCGCTGAGGTCAAGCGCCGCGGATTGCGCGCCAAAGTCCGCTGCAGTGGGGACACGACTCGGCTTGGCTGGTTCCTGCAGGAGTGCCGCGCGAGCCAGCTCGTCTACAAGGCCACAGCTGGGCTGCACCACGCGGTGCGCGCGGATGCCGAGCATGGCTTCCTGAATCTTCTCGCAGCTGCCGTGTTCTTCGACGAGGACGCTCTAGACGAACGTGAGCCCGAGGCGTTCGCGCTTGGAGCCGAAGGCTTTCGCTGGCGGGGCCGCACCGCTCACCGGGATGAGCTCCTTCACGCTCGTCGATCGACGCTGCATTCGATCGGGAGCTGTAGCTTCTTCGAGCCCGTCGAGGAGCTGGAGAAGCTCGGGATCCTGCCGCTGTGAACGGCGCGGTTGGATTCGGCGTCTTCTCGATCGACGGCGATGAGCCTCGCGTCGGCTTTCGGGTCGGGCAAGGTGTTCTCGACCTGGCAGCCAGCGGCTTCAGCTCGGAGTTGTCCGAGCCGAGCCTGAACGCCTTCCTCGCTTCGGGTAGGCGGACGTGGGAGGCGGTGCTCGGCCGAGCAGT
Organism: Actinomycetota bacterium; assembly: GCA_013811645.1. Classification (GTDB taxonomy): domain Bacteria; phylum Actinomycetota; class Thermoleophilia; order Gaiellales; family Gaiellaceae; genus GMQP-bins7. The sequence continues at coordinate 888 of JACCUU010000121.1, forward strand.
GGAGCTCGTGGAGGGAGGACACGACGTGGTTCCGCTCGAGGACGCGACGGTTCACCTCCCGTTCGAGGTCGCCGACTACGTCGACTTCTACTCGTCGCTCGAGCACGCCACCAACCTCGGCCGTCTCTTCCGCCCCGATTCCGATCCGCTTCTTCCGAACTGGCGTCATCTCCCGATCGGCTACCACGGCCGCGCGGGGACGGTCGTGGTCAGCGGGACGCCGGTCGTTCGACCCCGCGGCCAGTCGAAGGAGCCCGACGACTCTGCCCCTCGCTTCGGCCCGAGCCGACGGCTCGACATCGAGCTCGAGCTCGGATTCGTCGTCGGCGTCCCGAGCGTGCTCGGGACTGCCCTCCCGCCGGCGGCGTTCCGCGATCACGTCTTCGGCGTCGTGCTCGTCAACGACTGGAGCGCCCGCGACATCCAGGCGTGGGAGTACCAGCCGCTCGGTCCGTTTCTCGGAAAGTCCTTCGCCACCTCGATCTCGGGTTGGATCACGCCGCTTGCACTTCTGGAGGATCGCTTCGTGGCCCCTCCGGTGCAGGATCCGGAGCCGCTTCCCCATCTGCGGATCGCGGGCAACTGGGCGCTCGACATCGAGCTCGAGGTCGAGCTCTCGGACACCGTCGTGTCACGCACGAACGCACGTGGCCTCTACTGGACGATGCCGCAGCAGCTCGCGCACGCGACGAGCAACGGCGCGTCAGTACGGACGGGCGATCTCTTCGCCTCCGGGACGATCTCCGGGCCGGATACGGGGAGCGAGGGCTCGCTGATAGAGCTGACGCGAAACGGCGCCCGGCCGATCGGGGTCGGCGACGGGAGCACGCGGACGTTCCTCGAGGACGGCGACGAGGTGGTGCTGCGGGGGCGCGCCGGGAACGTGGAGCTCGGCGAGGTGCGTGGCACCATCCTGCCCGCTCGACCGTAGGGGCGGGCAAGCCCGGTTCTATGTCGACGGAAAACCTCCCGCCCGATACACCTGACCTTCGAGCTCGCGCCCGAGGGTCTCTTCCAGCCACGCAGAGACGCCGATGAGGGACTCGAGGTCGACGCCCGTCTCGATACCTTCGCCCTGGAGCAGGTAGACGAGATCTTCGGTCGCGATGTTGCCGGTTGCGCGTGGGGCGAAGGGACACCCGCCGAGACCGCCCACGGAGGCATCGAGCACGGTCGCTCCGGCCGCCAGGGCCGCGAGCGCGTTCGCGTAGCCCGTGTTTCGGGTGTTGT
>JACCUU010000126.1 GCA_013811645.1 Actinomycetota bacterium
ATGACGTTCTTGTCTCCTGTCGCCGTGCAGAAGACATCGCCGAGGGCGGCAGCTCGGTGCATCGGCATGACCTCGAAGCCGTCCATCGCGGCCTCGAGCGCGCGCACGGGATCGACCTCCGTGACGAGCACGTGAGCGCCCATGCCTCGCGCGCGCTGAGCGACCCCACGTCCGACCCAGCCGTAGCCGGCGACGACGAAGCGTCCGCCCGCGAGCAGGACGTTCGTCGCGCGGATGATTCCGTCGATGGTCGACTGTCCCGTGCCGTAGCGGTTGTCGAACAGGTGCTTCGTCAGCGCCTCATTGACCGCGATCACCGGAAAGCCGAGCTTCCCCTCGCGCTCGAGAGCCTTCAGCCGGATGACCCCCGTGGTCGTCTCCTCGGTGCCTGCGATGACGTCGCCGAGCTGCTCGCGGCGGGCCGAGTGGACGACGCCGATCACGTCGGCGCCGTCATCCATCGTCAGGTGTGGGCGGTGGTCGACCGCCGCCTCGATGTGACGGTAGTAGGTGTCGTTGTCCTCGCCCTTGATCGCGAACGCGGCGATTCCGTACTCCTCGACCAACGCGGCCGCCACGTCGTCCTGCGTCGAGAGCGAGTTGGACGCGCAGAGGACGACGTCCGCGCCGCCCGCCTTCAGGGTCCGGGCGAGGTTCGCCGTCTCCGTTGTGACGTGCAGGCACGCCGACACGCGGAGACCGGCCAGTGGCTGCTCGCGTTCGAACCGCTCGCGGATCGCCGCGAGCACCGGCATCTGCCGGTCCGCCCACTCGATCCGCCGTACGCCTTCTGCGGCGAGCGCGAGATCCTTCACGTCGTGTCGCCTGGCTGCCCCCACCTGCGCGCGATTCTAGTTCGACTGGATCGGCGGACCTCGTCGCGGGACAGGCGTCGAATGGATGATCGACGTCGTTGTCAGACCGAAGGGCGTGAAGCGGTCGAGCACCTCCTCGAGGTCGTCGATCGAGCGAAGATGGAGGCGGAGCAGGTAGCAGTCCTCCCCAGTGATTCGATAACACTCCCCCACCTCGGCCGTCTCCCGCGCGATGTCGGGGATCCGCTGGAGCTGGCCCGGCGAGGGTCGGATCCGCACGACCGCGGACACCGGAAAGCCGAGCGCTGCAGGATCGATCTCGGCGCGGTAGCCGGCGATCACCCCCGCTCGCTCGAGCCGCTGTACCCGCTCGGCGACGGCGGGCGCCGACATGCCGATGCGGCGGCCGAGCTCCGCCAAGCCGAGGCGGCCGTCGGACCGGAGCTCGCTGAGCACGCGAAGATTGGTCTCGTCGAGAATTCTTGCTTCGTAGGCATTTGTCTCGTGATTGCTTCGTTTACTTGGCATTTTTCGTCTGATTTCCATTGATCGTCCATTCCATGGTGGCAGAACGCTTGCGACCATGTCGGTGTGTCCTTCTCGCTCCAGCGCCTCACCCAGCGCACGCGCCCGGAGGCGTTCTTCATCGGCAGCGCGATCTTCCACTACCTCGGTCCGGCGTTCGCCGTCCTCCTCTTCTCCAGGGTCGAGCCCCTCGGAGTCGCCTGGCTCCGGATCGTGGCCGCGGCAGCCGTATTCGCGCTCTGGCGACGCCCGTGGCGCCGGCTCGCCGGCCTCGATCGGGAGGGACGGAGGGTTATCCTGGCGCTCGGCACCGTCTTCGCGCTGATGAACGTCTGCTTCTACGTCGCGATCGACCGGCTGCCGCTCGGAACCGTCGCGGCCATCGAGTTCCTCCCAGTCATCCTGCTGGCCGCGGTCGGCACCAGAACGATGCGCAACGCAGCGGCGCTCGCGCTCGCCGTCATCGGCGTCTACCTCCTGACGGACGTCGAGCTCGAGGGAGAGCCGGTCGGCGTCGTCTTTGCCTTCGTCAACGCCGCGCTGTTCGCGCTGTACATCGCGCTTGCGCACCGCCTCTCGCGTATTCCTGGCATAGGCCGGATCGACGGCCTGGCAGCGGCGATGCTCGTCGCGGCGGTGTGCGTGACGCCACTCGCGGGCTGGAGCGCGGCGCCGGCGCTGGTCGACCCGATGGCTCTCGCCGCCGGCATCGGCGTGGGCGTCTCGTCCTCGGTCGTCCCGTACGTCTTCGACCAGCTCGCGATGGCTCGCCTGCGCCGCGAGACCTACTCGCTTCTGGTCTCGCTGCTACCGGCTACCGCGACC
>JACCUU010000242.1 GCA_013811645.1 Actinomycetota bacterium
CCGCCGGCGATCCCGGGTTCTCGATCTTTCAGGGCGCGGGCGGCACGATCTCCGACCTCGACGGCGCCAGGCTTCGCTCCGCGGGAGCGGCGACGGCCGGCGCAGTGACGGTGCGGTTCACCAAGGATCGGCTCGAGGTACCCACGTCGTGGCCTGGCGTCCCGACAAGCTTCTCCGCCGGCGGCCTGACGCCGTTCGGCCATGCGCTCAAGCCCGACGTCACGGCGCCGGGGGCGAACATCCTCTCCTCGACGCTGCCCGAGTTCGGTGGGGATCCGTTCATCATCTCCGCGGGCACGAGCTTTTCCGCGCCGCACGTCTCCGGCGCCGCGGCTCTTCTCCTCCAGCGACACCCGACCTGGACGCCCAAGCAGGTGAAGTCGGCGCTGATGTCCACCGCAGGGCGCGCGTTCGCGGACACGGCGCTCACGCAGGAGGCATCGGTGCTGCTCCAGGGGGCAGGCCTCGTCAACGTGACCGCTGCCGATCGCCCGGTCATCTTCACGGATCCACAGTCGCTGTCGTTCGGCTACCTGGACGTCAACGCGGGAGCGGCGAGCCGCGCGATCCCCGTGCTGATCTCCGACGCCGGCGATGGGGCGGGTGCCTGGAGCGTGGAGATCCAACCGCAGGTGTCGTCGAGCGGAGCGAGCGTGACAGCAGCGCCGTTCTCGCTTTCGAGCGGAGGCACCACGGTCGTTCAGATGGTCGCGAGCGCGGCGGCGGGGGCGCCCCAGGGAGACAACTTCGGCTTCGTCCGGCTTCGCCGGGGCGACGTCGTCAGGCGCGTCCCGTACGCGTTCTCGGTCACGCGCCCCCAGCTGACCGGAAGCCGCACGGTTCCGCTCAAGGCGAGCCAGACGGGCAACACCGCGACCGGCGGCGAGGACCGGGCACGCGTCTACCGGTGGCCTACCCTGCCGTTCGGCATCCTCTCGATCTTCGGCGTCGACCCATCGGTGAACGACGACGGCAAGGAGACGGTCTACACGCTCGACATCGCGCGACAGGCGGTCAATGCCGGCGTCGTGGTCGAGCGCCCGGCGCTCAGGCTCGACGCGGGGATCACGGCGCAGCTGAGCTCGAACGCTCCGATCCATCCGTGGTTCCTGAGCTCGCTTGACGAGAACGACGTCCAGGGCTACGCGGGGATACCCGTCAACTCGAACGGGCTGATGCCCGACTTCCTCCGTAATGTCGGAGCCGCGGGCGGTGTCTTCCTTCCGCCTGGCCGCTACTACGTCTCCGTGGACTCCGGGCGCGACTTCTTCACGGGCCGGTCGCTCGCCGGTCCCTACCGGCTGCGCTCCTGGGTGAACGACGTCAAGCCGCCGAACATCGAGCTGATCACGAGGCGGATCTCAGCGGGGAAGCCGACGATCGTCGCCCGCGTGCGCGACGCATCCTCGGGCGTCGATCCCCTCTCGATGCTGCTCCTCTTCGACTCGTTCCAGCTGGGCGCGACGGCATACGACCCCGACACCGGCATCGCCGTCTTCCCGATCCCGCGGGAAGCGAGCGCGCTCCAGCCGGGGCCGGAGTTCATGCGGATCTTCGCGTCCGACTTCCAGGAGACGAAGAACATCTCGACGGAGGGTGTGAATCCGATGCCGAACTCGCGGTTCCGGGGAGTTCGCATGGAGGTGGTCCAGCGTCCGACGGTGACCTGGATCCTCCCGAGCAAGGGCGTCTGTCTTCCGGCCCGAGCGCGCTTGCAGGTCGCGGCCGGCTCGAACGCGACCATCTCCTCCGTCGGGTTCTTCGACGGAAGGCGTCAGATCGGGCGGACGCGACGGAACGTCGCCGGCATCTACGAGATCTCGTGGCGGACGAGCGGGAAGAAGCGCGGAACGCACAAGCTGACGGCCGTCGTCTCGGACACGCGTGGGCGTGAGGCCGAGGCGGTTCAGACCGTTCGCGTCTGCCGCTGAGCCGTCAGGCCGGGCCTACGATCGGCGGAACGGGTCGTCGACGTCCTCGCTCCTCGGTTCCTCGTAAACGACCAGCCCGCGTAGAAAGCCCCACAGGCGGGTCCGGATCGGCGGCCCCGGTGGTCCCGGTGGTTGCGACCATTGGTACGCGAACTCGGCGCCGATGAGCAGGATCAACGCGACCACGTAGACGAAGATGAGGAATGTCATCACGCCCGTGATCGACCCGTAGATGACGTTGTACCTCGAGAAGCCGAGCAAGAACGCGAGGATCTTGGCAGCGCCCCAGACGCCGACTGCCGTGACGACCGCCCCGGCGAGAGCTGCGCTCCGGCGCAACTTTCTCCCCGGTGCGACGCGGTACAGGAGCAGTGTCATCACCGCGATGAGAGCGAGTTGCACGCCGTCTCGGACGAGCGCGCCCGTCGGGCTCGAGATCACGCCGATGCCGAGCCGGTCCGAGACCGCGTCCACGAGGCGGCTGAACAGCGTCGCGAACGCCGACAGGGCGATTACCGCCAGGACGAGCACGCCCGTGACGCCGACCAGCACGAAGTCGACGAGCTTCGCGTGCGCTGCCGGCCGCCGGCGATCGACCTTGAGCGCGGACTCGAGGCCCACGCGGATTGCCGCCATCATCCCGGAGGCGCCCCAGAGCAGCGCAACGAGGAAGAGCAAACCGAGGGCGGACAGCGGGGAGGCGATCTGCTCGATCGAGCTCCGCACATCCTCCTCGCCCGATGGTGAGACCGGAAGAACGGCGAGCAGCTCGTCGATAACCCGCGACCGGAGCGTGTCGTCCTGGAGCACGAGCCCGAAGATGGAGACGAGCAGGATCATCAGCGGGAAGAGCGAGAAGAG
>JACCUU010000169.1 GCA_013811645.1 Actinomycetota bacterium
GCGGACGCGCTTGCGCAGGCTGGCGACGAGCGGGCGCTGGCGACACTGCGCGTGCAGTGGGACGAAGAGATCGAGGCGGCTGCTCGGGACAGCGACTATCGCGTGCGGGCGCAGGGATACCGGGCGATCGCCCAGTTTCGGTTTCGGCAGAAGCGCGAGCTCCTGCGGCGAGGGCTGGAGGACGACAGCCCTGCCGCCCGCGGTTCGGCCCTGATCGCGCTCGAAGGGCTCTCTCGCGGGCATCCCGGTGACATCAACGCGTTTCGGCCGCTGCTGCACGAGCTCGCCGCGCGCGATCCGAACCGCGCAGTGCGCCGTCTGGCTGTCATCTGCCTGAAGAACGGCGCCGCCAGGAGCGACACGCTCCAGCTCCTCGAGGGGATCGCGGAGTCGGACGAGACCGACGCCGAGCTCCGCAAGACCGCTCGAGTCGTCCAGGCTTCTCTCAAGAAGAAAGCGCTCGCGAAGTGAGCCCCGCAGTTGCGGTGATCATGGGCTCCAGCTCCGACTGGGAGACGATGGAGCACTGTGTGACGACACTCCAAGAGCTCGAGATTCCGTATGAGGTGCGGGTGCTCTCTGCGCATCGCACGCCCGGCGCGCTCGAGGCGTACGTCACCGACGTCGAGGCGCGTGGCGTGCAGGTGTTCGTCGCAGCCGCAGGTGGTGCGGCTCACCTGGCAGGAGTTGTCGCCTCCCAGACGCTGAAGCCCGTGCTCGGGATACCCATGGGCACGCAGCTCGGAGGGCTCGATTCCCTCCTTTCGACCGTGCAGATGCCCGCGGGAATCCCGGTCGGCACGCTCGCGATCGGTCGGGCGGGCGCGGTCAACGCAGCGTTGCTCGCTGCCGCGATTCTCGCGCGCTCCGAGGGCGACATCGAAGGGCGCCTGCGTCGCTTCCGGGAGGAGCAGACGCAGAAGATCCTGAACCAGCCGGATCCGAGCGCATAGGGAGGACGAAACGCATGGTGACAGTCACCTGCGGTGACAGTCACCCGCTGTCGATGGCCGCCAGCACGTCTTCCGCGTAGCGCTCGAGCTTGACCGGCCCGAATCCCTTGACGCCTGCGAGCTCGCCGTGCGTCTGCGGCCGGATGGCTGCGAGTTCCTGCAGCGTCGAGTCGTGCAGCACGACGTAGGCAGGAACTCCGTCCGCCCGCGAGCGCTCGAGGCGCCATGTGCGCAGGCGAGTGGCAACCCCTTCGTCGACGTCGTCCGCCGTCACGGCCGCTCTGATCGTCGGGCGCGGGACAGCAAGGTCGGCGGTGAGCACTCGGAACCCGTCGTCAGTGGTCTGCTCGACCAGCGCTCCCGCGCGCTCGAGGAGCTGCACCCAGCGCTTCACGTCCGCTTCCGTCGCTGCCGCGAGCAGGCGGTAGGCGAGTGAGCTTCGCGCGGACGGAGGGGCCTTCAGCGACCCGCAGAGCGTGGCGACGAGGCTGCGTCTTCCGATCGGCCACCTCAACCCGGCGACGGCCTCGACGATCGCTTCCCCGACGTCCTCCGGCATGGGCGGAGCCGGCGTGATCGCATCCGACGTCGAGGCGAGCGGGGCGCACACGTCGCACGTTCCGCACGGCGGGACGAACTGCTCCCCGAAGTGCTCGGCTACCTGCGCATGGCGACACGCGCGGGTCTCGGAGAAGGCGATGATCCGGTCCGCTCGGGACTCTGCGACGAGCCGAGCACGGTCGAGCAGCGCTTCGACGCGTGGCGCGGCGTCGTCCGGAACGGCGAGGAGCTCGACGTTCATGCGGCGTCCGTCGTCGAACCCGCGGCGCACGAGCCCGGCCTGCTCGAGCATCCCGACGAGCACGCGGGGATCGCGCTCGGGGACGAGGGCATTGAGCTCGGCGGGATCGATGCTCCTGTCCGTGTCCCGGAGCGCCCGGTAGATCGCGCGGAGTTCGGACGGCGCAGGCACATCCGAGACCGCAAAGCGCCGGAGCGCGACCGCGTCGCTCGGGCTCGCGAGCAGCAGCGTCTCGCTCGGGACACCATCGCGTCCGGCGCGGCCGACCATCTGCACGTAGCCCTCGAGCGAGTCGGGATAGTTGACGAGGCAGACGAGCCGAACGTCGGGCTTGTCGATGCCCATGCCGAACGCCGTCGTCGCGACCACGGTCTGCACGCGACCTGCGACGAAGTCGTCCTGCACACGCGTGCGCTCCTCCGGCTCGAGCCCCGCGTGGTAGTGCTCTGCGCGGAAGCCATGCCCGCGAAGTACCCTCGCCACCTCCTCCGTCGAGCGTCGCGAGCGTGCGTAGACGATCGCCGAGCCGCCGCGTAGGTCGCGAAGGCGCTCGACGAGGATCTGCAGGCGGTCCTCGGCATTGGCGACTCGCGCGACGTCGTAGCGGAGGTTCGGCCGCACGACCGAGGTGTGCACGACCTCGGGCCGACGGCCGAGCGCGACACCGATCTCGCGCGCGATCTCCGGCGTCGCAGTCGCGGTCATCCCGAGCAGCGTCGGGCCGCCGAGCTCCTCGAGCCCTCGTCGGATGAAGAGATAGTCCGGTCGGAAGTCGTGGCCCCACATGCTGACGCAGTGCACTTCGTCCACCACGACGAGCCCGATGCCGATCGTGCGCAGCATCTCGACGAAACGCGCCTGACGGAGACGCTCGGGAGCGGCGTAGACCAGCCGCGTCTCGCCCGAAGCGACCTTGTCGAGCCGCGCTGCGCTCTCCTCGACGGACAGCGACGAATTGACGAACGTCGCCGTCGCCGCGATCTGCGGGGGAAGCTTGTCGACCTGATCCTTCATCAGCGCGATCAGGGGCGAGAGCACGAGCGTGGGCTCGCGCCGAAGCATTGCGGCGAGCTGGTAGGTGAGGGACTTTCCTGACCCCGTCGGCATCAGCGCCAGCGTGTCGCGGCCTTCGATCGCAGCGCGAACGACGTCTTCCTGCCCGGGGCGAAACGCCTCGAATCCGAAGAGCTCACGGAGTGGGGTGGTGAGAACTTGTTTCACATTGACGGTCGTCGTCGGGGTGCGCTCAGCCCCAGAAAGTGCTGCGCACTTTCTGGGGTCCCCGAAAACCTCGGGGGTGCGAGGCAAGGACGCAGGGAGCGCCCATATGACAATGGGCGCGACTGAGGACGCTGCATCTCGTCGCCCAGCGTGGCCCGACGGCACAAGGCTTCGTTGTGAAACGAGTTCTAAAGTCCTTCAGGCGGGCGAGTATAGGGAGCCGGTCGAACGGCGCCCGAGCTCGTTGCAGAGTTGTTACACGTCGTTGTTACGCTGGCGCGTCCGAGCGCGGAGCCTTGCGGCGGGCGTGCGGGTGGGCGAGGAAGTAGACCTCCCGGCGGCGACGGTCCGAGATGTGCGTATAGCGCTCGGTCGTCCCGAGGTCGGCGTGCCCGAGCATCTCCTGCACGGAGCGGAGGTCGGCGCCACCCTCGAGCAGATGCGTTGCGAACGAATGGCGGAGAAGGTGGGGGTGCACGCGTTCCGGCTCGAGCCCCGCCTTCTCGGCGAGTCGGCGCAGGATGAGGAACGCGCCAGCGCGGGTGAGCGCGCCACCCCTGGCGTTCAGGAAGAGCTCAGACCGGTAGCGACGGTCGAGCTGGGGCCGACCGAGCGCGAGATAGCGCCTCGCGGCTTCCGCTGCCGGACGTCCGAGTGGGACGAGTCGATCCTTGCCGCCCTTCCCGTGCACGCGGACGATTCGGTTCTCGAGATCCACCGCGCTCTTCTCGAGCCCCATCGCCTCCGAGACGCGCAGCCCTGCTCCGTACAGGAGCTCGACGAGGGCGCGGTCGCGTAGGGTTCGGGGAGTAGTGCCCGTCGCCGCGTCGATGAGTCGCTCGGTCTCCGAGGGGGAGAGTGCTCGCGGCAGCTTTCGCCCCCGACGGGGTAGCTGGATCGCGGCAGCGGGATTCTCGGTTCTGCTGCCGACGAGGATGAGGTGCCGGAAATAGGTCCGCACCGCAGATACGCGGCGTGCGAGTGTCGCGGGCGCAAGGCCTTGGGCGCGCATGCCGGCGAGCCAGCCCTCGAGCTCGTCGACCGTCGTATCCCCGACGCTCCCGCCCCGAAACGTCGCCAGCGACACGAGGTCCCGGCGGTACGCGTCGACGGTCCGGGGCGAGCGCCTGGCTGCCAGAGTCAGCAGGAACCGATTGAGCTCCGGGTCGACGAGCGGGGTGGCCATGGGGCGCGGACCGTTTCGGCAGGGAGCGCCCGGCTCCTCTCCCGGCTGTGTCTGGCCGGCAGCATGGCCGTGCTCCTGGCGACGGTCGTTTCTGCTCCGGCGCAGGCATCCCAGCTCGTCGCCCGAAACACGTCGGCGGAGCGGTTGTCGGTGTCTCCGGACGGACGAGCCATCGTCACGTATCGCGCCGACGGTCGTCTGCGGCACGTGCTCGTCTGGGGAGCCGTGGACGCGCGAATGCCGAGCACCAGCCGGAAGCAGGTCGAGTTCCAGATCGACTACTCGGGCGGCTGGAAGCGATTCGGCCAGCCATTGTGGAAGGCGCGACGGAATGCGTGCGGGAAGTACGCCGGTCCTGCGCTCCCCTGGGTCGTCGCCAGCTGCACGGCTCCTGACGGCTCCCATTGGGCACTGCAGCGCTGGCAGCGGTCTCAAGCGAACTTCGCGCGTCCGCCGTTCAAGGCGGGTCACGCTGCTTGGGAGCTCCGCCTCTCGCACTGGAGTGGCCCGGTCGCGCGACTCGACGTCTGGCTCGATTGGAGCTACGGGGGCCGTTGGCAGCACCTTTTCGGGCGCCTCAGCTATCGGGGCCACCCCGTTCATGGCTTCACGACAACCCCAACGGGGGACCCGCTCGACTCCTACGGTCGCGTCCTCTACCTCGACACCCTCGACTCGGCATACGGGACTGGTTGGCGCCGCGAGAACGGTTTCGTCGCTCGGCGGCCCTACGGGACGTTCTGTTATGGCTTCGTGCCGCACCGAATCCCTACGGGCGAGACGCTGCCGCCTGGAACGGGACGCCGCTACCGCCTGGCGACGAGCGGCCCCGGTGTGACGCCGGACGTCAGCTGGGAGGGCGACGCGCTGGGTGATTACGACTCCGGGAGCACACTCGATCGCGAGCATGAGGCAAGGATGAACGAGCTGCAGCAACTGATCGCCAGCGGCTCCGATTCCTGCCATTCGTAGCTACGACCGAGGATGCGAGCGGTCGTACACGCGACGTAGGCGCTTCGCGTCCACGTGGCTGTAGATCTGCGTCGTCGACAGGGAGGCGTGGCCGAGGAGCTCCTGGATAGTGCGCAGGTCGGCTCCGCCTTCGAGCAGGTGCGTCGCGAACGCGTGCCGCAGGCGATGGGGGTTCCGCACGAGCCGGCGAACGGTGCTCGTGTCGAGGCGGCGGCCCCGGGCGGAGAGAAAGAGCGCGTCGACGGCTCCGCGTGCGAGCTCGGGCCGGCCGTCACGGAGGTACAGGGCGACATGCTGTGCGGCCTCCTCCCCGAGCGGCACCATGCGCTCCTTTCCGCCCTTGCCGCGGACATGGATTGCCTCACGTTCGAAGTTGAGGTCGGAGAGGTCGAGCCCGACTGCCTCGGCGCTCCGGAGCCCTCCCGAGTAGAGAACCTCGAGCAGCGCCCGGTTTCGAAGTGCGAGCGGCGAAGAGCCCTCCACGCGCTCGAGGAGCGCATCCACTTCCGACATCTTGGGCGCGTCGGGCAGCCGTCTCGACCGCCGCGACGAGAACGCCGCGTCCGGGACTCGGGCAGGCCCGAACGTGAAGCGGAGGCAGGAGCGGATCGCGGCCACCCGGCGGGAGACGGTCGCGGGTGCGAGCCTTCGCCGATCGTGGCCGAGCTCGGATATCCAGTCCGCGAGAACGCGTGCGTCCACACCCTCGAGCCCGAGGCCGCGCTCGTCCAGCCACAGCGCGAACGAGTCGAGATCCGAGCGATAGGCGCGCTGGGTTGCTTCCGAAAGACCACCACGCTCGAGGAACCGGTCGATCGCCGCTGTCGTCCTCACGGGTTCGGATTCGGGATAGGCCGGAGAGTGCCTGCCGTGGGTGCGCGAACGTCGGCGAAAGTCCGCCCGCTCGGCCTCTACTGATCGCTGACAGGCAGGCTTAGGGCGTGCCAGGCCGTCGCTTTGACTCCTTCGCCGCCGGCGATCCGCCCGAGCGTCCAGCCGATCCGGCCGTGCGGCAGGCGAACTTCCGGCGGATCGTCCGGCTCTTCCGCACGTACCGCGCTCGCCTGGCGGCAGTCTCGGGTCTGATCCTGGTCTCGGCGAGCCTCGGCGTCATCTCGCCGTTCCTGCTCCGCGAGGTCCTCGACGTCGCAATTCCCGAGGAGAACCTCGGCCTGCTGACCGCGTTGGTGGCGGGCATGGTTCTGATCCCGATCGTGACCGGAGCGCTCGGCGTCTGGCAGACGCTCCTGTCGAACCGGATCGGGCAGAGCGTCATGCACGACCTGCGAACCCAGGTCTATCGACACCTCCAGCGGCTCTCGCTCGCGTTCTTCACGCGCACGCGGACCGGCGAGGTGCAGAGTCGGATCGCCAACGACATCGGCGGCATCGAGACCGTCGTCACCTCGACGGCGACCTCTGTCCTTGCGAACGTCACGACGGTGCTCGCCACCGTCGTTGCGATGGCGCTTCTCGACTGGCGGCTCGCGGTCTTCTCGCTCGCACTCCTGCCGCTCTTCGTCTGGCTGACCAAGC
>JACCUU010000173.1 GCA_013811645.1 Actinomycetota bacterium
ATCGGCATGATCAGGTACGAGAAGCTCTCGTCCGGCGAGACGATCAGGCCCGGGCGGAGCGGATTGATCAGCTTGAGCTGCACCGTCTCGCCAGCCACAGCCTCCAGTCCGTCCCTCAGAAAGTCCGGGTTGAAGCCGATCTCGAGGGGGTCGCCCGAGTAGTCGATCTGGATCGACTCGTGCGCCTCCCCGACGTCCTGAGTCTGGGCAGACACTGCGAGCTCGCCCTCCGCGAAGCGTAGGCGCAAAGGGGCGTTTCGCTGCGCGAGGACACCCGCGCGGCGGATGACTTCCAGGAGCGGTTCGCGGGACGTGACGATCTCGGCTTCGAAGGTCTCCGGCAGGAGTTGCTTGTAGTTCGGGAACTGGCCGTCGATTCGGCGGCTCGTGAGCCAGACGTCGCCGGCATTGAACACGACGTGGTTCTCGTGGACGCCGAGCTGAACCTCGCCGGAGCCGCCTGCCAGGCGTGCGAGCTCCTGCAGGGCTCGTGCGGGAATGATCGCGTCGAGCTCCGGCCCTGTCTCCTCGAGCTGCGTCTCCTTCACCGCGAGACGGTAGGAGTCCGTGGCGGCCATGATCAGCTGGTCGCCTTCGAAGCGGACGAGGATCCCGGTCAGCACCGGTCGCGATTCGTCGCGTGAGGCAGCGCGCGCGACCTTCTCGATGGTCGCGAGCAGCGCGGGTGCGGCGATTGTGTGGAGCTGGATGTCCGTTGGCGGCAGACGCGGAAAGTCCTCGGCGCTGTACACATTCAGACGCGACGCATGGGTGCCAGAGGTGATGGCAAGGACGCCCTCGCCCTCCTCGTGCGCCAACGTCACCGTGTCGTCCGGGAGTAGTCGGACGAGATCCGTGAGCAGTCTCCCGGGAACCACGACTCCGCCTTCTCCGGTCACGTCACCAGTTATCGCGGCGCGCAGCGAGATCTCCATGTCCGTCGACGCCAGGGTGAGCTTGCCCTCTTCGCCGCGCAAGAGGATCCCGCTCAGCACCTGCACCGCTCCCCGGGTCGAGATGCCTCGAGCAACGACCCCGAGCGCTGTTGCGAGCTCGTTCCGGGAGCACGTCGCGCGAATCGTGGTGGCCTCGACTAGGTCTGTATTCATTACTTGAGAAAAGAACTCGTAGAAGTAGTAGGAGTGTGAATCACGTGGAAGACGGGGTCATTCTGCCGTACGAGCGGGGAAATCGTCGGTGTATGGAGCTGTGGGTCCCCGTTGACAGGTCCCCCACGCCCGCGAGGTCTCGAGAGCAGGACCCACATCTTCAGCGCGCCTGCTTGATGCGCGCCGTCAACTCTTGCACCAGGTTGTACACAGAGCGATCTTCACGGATGAGGCGGGTGATCTTCGAGTTCGCGTGCATGACGGTCGTGTGGTCGCGGCCTCCAAACTCCTTCCCGATCTTCGGGAGCGAGGAATCCGTGAGCTCGCGCGACAGGTACATGGCCACCTGCCGCGGATAGGCGACCGACTGGGAGCGGCGTGGGCTGACCAGCTCTTCCAGCGTGACCCCGAAGCGCTCGGAGATCATCTCCTGGATTCGCGGGATCGTGACTTCCGGCGCGGCGTCGCCCTGAGGGAACACGTCCTTGAGCACGTGCTCGGCCAGCTCCACTGTCAGGACGCGATCGGTCAGTGATGAGAACGCGACTACGCGGGTAAGTGCGCCTTCGAGCTCGCGGATGTTCGACGCAACGCGGCTCGCGATGAAGGTGAGCACCTCGGGGTCGGTGACCGCGATTCGCTCCGTGTTGACCTTCTTGCGCAGGATCGCGATCCGCGTCTCGAGATCTGGCGGCTGGATATCGGTGAGGAGTCCCCACTCGAAGCGGGAGCGAAGCCGTTCCTCGAGCGTTGCGATCTCGCGAGGCGGCCGGTCGGACGAGATGATGATCTGCGCACCGCCCTCGTACAGCGAGTTGAAGGTGTGGAAGAACTCCTCCTGGATCCGCTCCTTCCCCTCGAAGAACTGGATGTCGTCGATCAGGAGGACGTCGTAGTTTCGGTACCTGCGCTTGAAGCCCTCGATGCGCTTGTCGCGAAGCGAGTCGATGAAGTCGTTCATGAACGTCTCGCTCGTGACGTAACGCCGGGTGAGCCGCCGCGAGTGTTGGCTGACGTAGTGGCCGATCGCCTGCAAGAGATGGGTCTTCCCGAGGCCGGTGGAGCCGTAGATGAAGAGCGGGTTGTAGGCCTGCGCGGGAGCCTCGGCGACAGCGAGCGCGGCAGCATGCGCGAAGCGGTTCGACGAGCCGATGATGAAGGTGTCGAAGGTGTACTTCTGGTTGAGCCCGAGATCTGACGAATCGCCGGGCTGGAGCTCCGCCGCTCTGTGCGGTCGCTCGTCTGCGATGGGCGGAGGCGCCGCGACCGGCGCCGGATCGCGATCTCCGACGACGAACGAGACGCGGAGATGATCCCGGCCGGACGACTCCCGGGCCGCGGCGGAGACGAACCCGCGGAAGTGGCTCTCGATCCAGTCCCTCGTGAACTCGTTCGGAACCGCCACGACAAGTCTCCCGTCTCCGAGAGAGCGAGGCTCGGCATGCGCGAGCCAGGTGTCGTAGGTCGTCTCGCTGAGTACCTCTTTCAGCCTGCCGGAGATCGCTTCCCACAAGCTGTCAGGGGTCGGTTCCTTCGAGTGATCCAACCGTCCTCGAGTGTCGTCGGGTTCCAGGAAGGGGCGAGCATAGCAGCGTTCCGGCCAGGCCTCAACGCCGCACAACTCGAGCATGCGGTGGACAAAATGTGCCGCTTTTCCAGGTAATTCCCGCGTTCCACACAATTATCCCCAGGTGTGGAAGACACTGCTCTCGTTCCCGGTATGGGCAACTCCTGGAACGGCTGAGCAGCAGTTTCCGGAGCTACCCGAAGTCCCCAGTCTGTGGAAAACAGCGGTCGCGAAGTCCTCGTCTATACTGCGCGCTCCGCCCGCGTCCCCTCTCGTTTCGAACGCCCGAGGATCATGAAACGCACCTACCAGCCGAACGTTCGCCGCCGCAAGCGGCGGCACGGGTTCCGAGCGCGAATGTCCTCGCGCGGGGGTCGCTCCATCCTGAAGCGCCGCCGCGCGAGAGGACGCAAGCGTCTGTCCGCCTGAGGGCGTGGCGACGGCAAGTCGATCACCGGTGCAGCGTCGCCACAGGCTCTCGCGTTCTCGTGACTTCGATGCCGTCTATCGGCGTGGCACGTCCGCGTCCACCCGTTATCTCGTCCTGCACTGGTTTCCGCGCGAGCAGGACGAGGCGGGCGATCCGCGGCTCGGTCTCGCTGTTCCGCGCTCGGTCGGCTCGGCCGTCGTCCGCAACCGCGTGAAGCGGGTGCTGCGCGAGACCTGGAGGGAGCTCCTGCCGGAGGTGCCGCCGGGGCACGACTACGTGCTGGTCGCGCGTCCCGGTCTCGCCGAGCCGGCCCAAGCGCGTGGCCCGGAGTGGCTCGCAGCCGAGGTCTCGGGTGTTCTCGAGCGGGTGCGCTCGTGAAGCACGCCGGCATCGCTCTCGTCCACGCCTGGCGATGGACGTTCGGCCTCCTCACGCCCGCCGGAACCTGCAAGTACCACCCGCGCTGCTCGCAGTACGCGATCGACGCGTTTCGCGAGCTCGGCCTCGTTCGCGGAGCCGTCCTCGCGACCTGGCGGCTCCTCCGCTGCAACCCGTGGAGCCATGGCGGAGTCGACTACGCCCGCGACCAGACCGTCTTCCCGCTCGCTCGGTCGAGGAGGGCTGACACGTGATCGTCGGCGGGATCCTCTCGCCCATCGAGAACGTCCTCACGGAGGT
>JACCUU010000177.1 GCA_013811645.1 Actinomycetota bacterium
GTAGCGAAGAGCGCATCCGGGCTGCCGAAGGAGCGGGTGATCGGCCAGGCCGGAATCCTCGACACCGCGCGCTTCCGGGCGTTCATCGCCTGGGAGACAGGCGCATCCGTTCGCGATGTGCACGCGCTCGTCCTCGGCGGCCACGGTGATCAGATGGTGCCCGTCGTGTCGGCGACGACGGTCGGGGGCGTTCCGCTGACGAAGCTGGTGTCCCAAGACCGGATCGACGCGATGGTCGAGCGGACCCGCAAGGGTGGCGGCGAGGTCGTCGAGCTCCTCGGCACCTCGGCCTGGTACGCGCCGGCGGCGGCGGTCACGGAGATGGTCGAGGCCGTGCTCCTCGATCAGAAGCGGGTTCTCCCGTGTACCGCGTACCTCGAGGGCGAGTACGAGGTCAGCGAGCTCTACATGGGCGTCCCTGTGAAGCTCGGCGCAGCGGGGATCGAGGAGATCGTCGAGCTCGACCTCTCGGAGCAAGAGCAGGCGTGGTTCGAAGAGTCGGCGGCGGCCGTGCGGGACGTCGTCTCGGTTCTCGGGAGGTCGTAGCGGCGAGGCTCGCCTCGCCCGGCCGCCATGGATCTGAATCTCGAAGGACGCACCGCGATCGTCTGCGGCGCCTCGGCCGGCATCGGGCTCGGCGTGGCCGAGGCGCTCTCGGCGGAGGGCGCGAACGTCGTCATGTTGGCTCGCAGGCCGGATCCGCTTCGCCAGGAAGCCGAGCGCCTGGGCGGTATCGCAGTTCCTGGCGATGTCACGAGCGCCGAGGATCTCGAGCGGCTGGTGCAGACTGCCCTCGACGCGCACGGTGGCATCGACATCCTCGTGAACAACTCCGGCGGGCCGCCCCGGACGGCCGCCGTCGGGCTGTCGGCCGACCAGGTCGAGACGGCGGTACGGCTGTTGCTCGTCTCCGTGATCCGCCTGACGGGGCTCTGCCTTCCCCATCTCGAGCGGAGCGAGGCGGGCCGCATCGTCAACATCACCTCGAGCACGGTGAAGGAGCCGACCGACAACCTCGCGCTCTCGAACGCGGTGCGACCAGGAGTGATCGGCTGGGCGAAGTCGCTCTCCCGCGAGCTCGGCCCCGGAGGAATCACCGTGAACTCGATCGCCCCCGGCCGAATCGATACCGAGCGCATTCGCGAGGTGTATCCGAACGGACCGAGTGAGGCCGACCTCGAGGCGATCCCGCTCCGCCGGCTCGGCACACCGCGCGAGATCGGAGACGTCGTAGCCTTCCTCTGCTCACCGCGGGCGTCCTACGTCACGGGAACCGTGATCGCCGTCGACGGCGGCCTCGTCCGCGGACTTCTCTGAACGTGACCCGACCGTGAAGCGGTTTGCGGGCATTCTGGTCGCGCTCGGCCTGATCGGCATGGCGGTGGCGTTCACACTCTGGATCCTTCCTGCGGAGGAGTTCATCTTCACCCCGGGAAATGCAAAGCCGCTCGCCGAGCGCGTCACGGTGGATGGGTCACGTCCGGTGGCGGAGGGAGACGTGTACTACGTAGACGTGTTCGTTCGCCGAACGACGCGACTCGAAGACCTGCTTCCTTTCCTGCGCCCGGAAGGCTCGACCGTCGTTCCGCAGCAGGCGCTTCTGCCGTCGGGGACTTCCGAGGCCGAGCGCGACCGGCAGACGTCTGCAGAGATGAGTCGCTCCGAGCTCGTCGCATCTGCCGTGGCTCTGCGGGCGCTGGGGAAGGACGTCGTCACCACGCCGGAGGGCGCACTCGTGATCGACGTCGCCTCCGACGTGCCGGCGGCAGCCGAGGTCGACTCGGGTGACGTGATCGTCGCGGTGGACGGCGTCTCCGTGCGAACGCCCGACGAGCTACGCCGCGAGATCGGGCGGCGGAATCCCGGTGCCGAGGTCGAGCTCACTCTGCGGCGGGACGGCGAGACCGAGAAGGTCACCGTGAAGACGGTCGCGAGCCCCGAGGATCCCGGCCGCGCGATCGTCGGCATCAGGGTCGACCAGCAGGCCGACATCGATGTGCCCATCGACATCGACATCGATCTCGGCCGCGTCGGTGGCCCGTCCGCCGGCCTGCCTTTCGCGCTCGAGATCTCCCGCGTGCTCGGTCGCGATGTCACCCACGGCTGCAACGTCGCAGCCACCGGAGAGCTCGCCCTCGACGGAACCGTGCTCTCGGTGGGCGGGCTCCAGCAGAAGACGATCGCGGCACGCAACGCGGATGTGGATGTCTTCGTGGTGCCGGCAGGCCCGAACGCCGAGGAGGCACGGCAGCATGCGGGAGATCTGGAGATCATCCCTGTGGAGAGTTTTCAACAGGCGTTGCAGACGCTGACAACGTCTTCCAAGAAGTGCTGAATTTGCAGGTATTTTTACCGTTCTGAGAACAGACGCAAATTGCGGGGGATTTGTCCGGTTGGGGCTTGTCGGAACCGGATCCGCTCGACAGAATGCGGGCTGGTCGTTGAGGGCGGCCTTTCGGAGAATGACGAAGACACGCTCACCAGCCACCTGCGACGACTGTTACTTCCGACGCGAGAGCCTCTGCGCTCTTCCCGGGAACCAGCCGTGCCCGACCTTCCGCGCGGCACAAGCCGGCGTGCTCTCCCCGCCGAGACAGCCCCAGCTCGTACCGCGCCCGCTCGCCCGCGTCGCCGTCGGTCACGCAGCGTAGGATCCCCCTCGTGGAAGGGCCCGACTCGAGCCCCGCGCGGAAGCGCGACACTCCGTGGACGCTGATCGTCCTCGGCGTGCTCGCTCTCTACGCCGTCGTCATCGCGCTCAAGAACAGCGACAAGGTCAGGGTGGACTTCCTCTTCTTCTCGACCTCCACCCGCCTGCTCCCTCTCATCATCCTCTGCGTCGCCATCGGGTTCGTCGGCGGCTTTCTCTTCGAGCGCATGCGTGGGCGCCGTAGCACCGGCGGCTCGTAGGTCTAGAGCAGCGCCGCGAGACGCTCGACGCCCTCGGCGATTCGCTCGGGCGTCTCGTAGCTGAACGCAAGACGTACCGACGAGCGACCGCCACCTGACTCGTAAGGGAAGAAGTCCAGACCCGGTACGACGCCGACGCCGCTCTCGCCACCGCGGACCACGAGCTCCGAGGCGACTCGGCCCTCCCCGAGCTCGAGCCAGATGAAGTACCCACCTTCGGGCCGGCTCCACGAAGCATCGGTGGGAAACGTGCGCTCGAGCCCCGCGATCATCGCGTCGCGGCGCCCTCGCAGCTCCCCCCGGACGCGTTCCAAGTTTGGTTCGAAGCGCCCGCGCTCCACGAATTCGGCGATCGTGGCCTGAGGGAGAAACGGCGGCGAGATGTACGTCGAGACGGCTCGCTCCTCGAATGCCTTCGCTTCCGCGACCGGAAGCACGAAGTACCCCGTTCTGAGCCCTGGTGCGACGGTCTTCGAGAACGAAGACGTGTGTGTGACGAGGTCGCCTTGCATCAGCTCGTGCAGCGTCGTCACAGGTTCGCCCTCGTAACGAAC
>JACCUU010000196.1 GCA_013811645.1 Actinomycetota bacterium
GTCGGCACGGGGCCGGGGAGCTTCACGAGCACGAGGATCGGCCTCGCGCTTGCTCAGGGTCTTGCGCTGGCTCTCGACCTGCAGGTAGCGGGCGTCTCCACCCTCGACGCGCTCGCCGCCGCCAGGGAGGGCGTGTTCCCGATCGTGGACGCCCGCAGACGAGAGGTCTTCGTCCCCGGCCCGTACGTGTGCGCACCGGACGATCTCGAGCTCGAGCCCGGGGTGACCTGCATCGGGAGCGGGGCGGTCCGGTACCGGACAACGTTCGAGGACAAGGGCGCGCTCGTGCCCGCGGACGACGACGCGATCCATCTGCCGCACGCACGCCTGCATGCCCTGCTCGCCCGCGAGTTCGGGCCGGCCGAAAGGCTCACACCTCTCTATGTCCGCTCTCCGGACGCGAAGGTGCCGAGCTCCGCGTGAGCGTCGAGCTCCGCCGACTCGGGATTCGCGACCTCGACGCCGTCGAGGTCATCGAGCGCGCGTCGTACCCGACACCATGGTCACGCTCGATGTTCGCTGCCGAGCTGCGGAAGCCGAGCGCGCTCGCGATCGGCGCGTATCTGGAGACCGGGGAGCTCGTCGGCTACGCGTTCGTCTCCCGCTACGTCGACGCCTGGCACGTGATGAACGTCGCGGTCGCGCCCGAGTTCAGGCGGCAGGGGATCGCCACCGAGCTCCTCGAGCAGCTTTTCGACGTCACGGCCGAGGACCGGCGGCGCGGTTACACCCTCGAGGTTCGAGTCTCGAACACGAACGCGATCCGCCTGTACGAGCAGCTCGGCTTCGAGTCCCGCGGTATCCGGCGCGGCTACTACACGGACAATCGCGAGGACGCCCTGATCATGTGGCGCGAATCGGCGCAATCGGAGAAGGCCTCGTGACTGGAGTTGGAGATCGCCAACCACCCTTCGGCGCCCCGCTGGATGCGAGGGGCGATCGGGCCGGAGGCCGGCTTGGCCGGCCGGGAGGCGAGGCGCGACTCACCGAGTGCGTCGGTCGGAAGGAGGGGGCCCGCGCGGGAACCATGGGTTCCCCCACGCTCGTTCTCGGGATCGAGACGTCGTGCGACGAGACGGCCGCGGCCGTCGTCACGGAGCAGGGAGCGGTGCTCTCGTCCGTTGTGTCGTCGCAGGCCGCGCTCCATGCCACGTACGGCGGAGTCGTGCCGGAGATCGCGTCGCGCCGGCATCTCGAGCTGGTCGCGCCGGTCGTGCGCCGGGCGCTCGAGGAAGCGGAGACGACGCTCGACCAGGTGGACCGCGTTGCGGTGACTCAGGGCCCAGGTCTCGTGGGAGCACTGCTCGTCGGGCTGTCGGCCGCGAAGGGCATCGCCTGGGCGGGTCGGCTTCCGCTCGTTCCCGTCGACCACCTCGAAGGACACGTGGCTTCGCTCTACCTCGGGCCCGAGCCACTCGAGCCGCCGTTTCTCTGCCTGCTCGCCAGCGGCGGACACACGCTCCTGCTCGCGGTTCGCGAGCGTGGACGCTCCGAGCGGCTCGGCACGACCCTGGACGACGCGGCGGGCGAGGCGTTCGACAAGGGCGCTCGGCTGCTCGGCCTCGGGTATCCGGGCGGAGCGGAGATCGACCGTGTCGCCGAGGAGGGGGATCGAGCTGCGTTTCCCTTCCCGGTCGCCCGTGTGCCGGGACTCGACTTCTCCTTCTCCGGGCTGAAGACAGCACTTCTCTACGCCGTTCGCGAGCTCGGCGAAGACGAGGCGCGGCGCAGGCACTCGGATCTGGCCGCCTCGTATCAGCACGCAATCGTCCGCGCCCTCACGTCCCGGCTCCGTGAAGGCGCTGCACAGACAGGGCTCGAGCGCCTCGCGGTCGTGGGGGGCGTCTCGGCGAACTCGGCCCTACGCGCTGCGCTGCCCGACGTCCATTTCGCACCGCTCGATCTCTGCACGGACAATGCCGCGATGATCGCCTCGGCCGCGCGCTATGTCCAACCGCTCCCCTATCCCTCGTACCTCGGGCTGGATGCGTATGCGTCGGCTGCATAGAGCCTCTAACACGGTGAGGCCGCGCCGGCGGCTCCGAGCTTCATTGTGTTAGAGGCTCTGAGGGCCGTCGGTCTCGTTGCGCTGGCCGTTCTTCTCGTCGCCGTCGCGGGCGCTCGTGCTCAGGAGACTCCGCTCCCGTCGCTCGACGAGGCCGGGTGGCAGGGCGTGCTCGGCGTGCGCGCGGCCGTGTCCACCGCCCAGCGCTACGTCGTGCTGCTGGACGAGCCGTCGCTCGCTGCTCGAGTCCGCGTACTCGGCGGTCAGGCGACCGAGGCACAGATGCGCACGTGGACCAGGGCCGCGGTCGGTGTGCAGGAGCAGTTCCTCGCCAGGATGTCGGCTGCAGGAGCGCGCGTGGCGCCCGACTATCGCTACGTCCGCGTGCTGAACGGGTTCTCGAGCCGGCTCGATCCGACCTCCCTCTCGCTCGTGGCCGGCGACCGCGAGGTGGCGGCCGTCTATCCGGTTCGGGCAGGGTTCCCGGCCCAGGTTGCCGAAGCGCTGGATGTGACGCCCTCGGCCGTGCGAGGCCTCGAGATTCCCGGCCTCGACGGCACCGGGGTCACCGTGGCGGTGCTCGATACAGGGATCGACCCCTCGCATCCGTACCTACGTCGCAGCCTTCTTCCCGGCATCGACCTGATCAATCCGGGCAGCGGTGCGGTGGCGCAGCCGCATCCCACGATTCCGGGCCGGCCGGAGCGACACGGCACCGAGCTGGCCGGGATCGTCTCTGGGTCGGACGGGCCTGGCGGACTGCACGGCGTCGCGCCGGGGGCCTCGATCCTTCCGGTACGGATCGCGGGCTGGCAGCCCGACGCGGAGGGCGGGTACACGGTCTACTCGCGCACCGACCAGATCATCGCAGGGCTGGAGGCGGCGGTCGATCCGAACGAAGACGGAGACACCCTGGACGCTGCGCGTATCGCACTCGTCGGAGTCGTCGAGCCGTATGCGTCCTTCCCGGACGGACCGCTCTCCCGGGCGATCGCCGGCGCGACCGAGCTGGACATGCTCGTCGTCGTCCCGGCCGGAAACGACGGCCGCGCAGGGCCTGCGTACGGCAGCGTTGCAGGGCCGAGCGGCGCGCCGGCGGCCCTCACCGTCGCTGCGGCGGACGGCCGCCCTGCGACGCCGACCGTCCGCGTTCAGGTGCGAGCCGGCCTCCGCGTGCTCTTCGAGGAGCCACTGCCGCTCGGAGGCGCTCCCGGAGAGACCGTAACCGCCTCCGTGGTTCCGGTCAGCCGGGCCGCCGCGGCGCGGGGTATCGCCGGATTCTTCGCCGACGACGGGACGAGCGCCGTCGCCGGGCGGGCGGCGCTGCTTCCGCGAGGACGGCTCTCGGAGGAGACCGTCGAAGAAGCGACGACCGCCGGTGCGCAGATGGTGCTCGTCGACGGGCGATTGCCGGCGGGTGCCTTCAGTCTCGACGTTCCGACGGGCGTTCCCGTCGCCGGCCTTCCCGGCGAGCTCGTGCAGGAGATCCGCTCGATGCTCGCGGCAGGTGTTCCCGTCACGGTGGCCATCGGCGCAGTCGAGATTGCCGAGAACGACGCGGGGTCTTCGGTAGCGGCGTTCTCGTCCCGAGGGCTTGCGTTCGGAGGCGGGCTCAAGCCGGAGCTGGTCGCCCCAGGAGTCGCGGTTCCCACCTCCGAGCCAGGACGCGGTGAGGACGGCGACGTGCGGTACGGGACGGTGAGCGGAACGAGCGCCGCCGCCGCGGTCGCTGCGGGTGCCGCCGCGGTCCTGGCTCAGGGGCGACCGCGGTCCCGAGCGCGTGACCTGGCCGGGCTTCTCACAGGCTCCGCGCAGCGGCGCGATCTCGATGCTGCCGCCTCGGGAGCGGGCTTGCTCGACCTCCGCACGGCGGTGCAGCAAGAGATTGCCGTCCTGCCTGCGACGGTGTCCTTCGGGGTGCCGGGCCGAAGCTTCGTCGAGCTGGAGCGAAGGATTGCGATCCACAATCTCTCGACCCGCCGGCTCACCGTCTCCATTCAGACCCTGGCGCTCGCTCCCAAGGGCGTCGAGCTCACGATCGAGCCGAGACGGCTACGGATCAGGCCCGGTCGGACCGCAACCGTCGCGTTGAGTGCGGACACCAGCGCGCTCTCGGAGCAAGCGGGGGCGGCCACTGGAGAGCTCGTGCTCGCCGTCTCGGAGTCATCGGAGGTGCACGTCCCCTGGGCGGTCGCGGTTCCCGCACCGGCAACCGACCTGCTGACGCGCGTCTCGCTCCAGACCGCTGCCGGCGGCAGAGTCTCCGACGCGACGCCCGCCGTGCTCGGCCTCGTAGCGGGAGCGCTCATCGCCACTCCGGGGCCTCAGGTGCGACCGCTCGACGTGCTCGAGGTGCAGCTTCGCCGGCCGAATGGGGAGCTCATCGGCGTGCTCGCGAGACGCCGCGAGGTTCTGCCCGGGCGGTACACGTTCGGGCTCACCGGGCGTGGGCCGGGAGGGGAGCGGCTACGTCGAGGGCGCTATGTCGTGAGAGTCGTCGCTCGTCCCGGTGACGGCACCCGCCAGCAGGTCGAGGACGTGCCCTATCGGGTGCGGTAGCGAGGCTCAGGGCTCGAAACGGAGTGGAGGACGAGACCGGCTGACCACGCCGGCACGACGCAATACTGCGTCCTAGTCGCACCCGAATCAGCTGATTCGGGTGCTCCCTGCCTCCTTGCCTTGCGTCGCCCGGA
>JACCUU010000266.1 GCA_013811645.1 Actinomycetota bacterium
CGTCGATGTCTACCGAGGCGACTTCGCGCCGACCGGCCTCGGGAAGTTCGCCGCCTACCTCTCGTTCTTTCCGCATCTGGTCGCAGGGCCGATCGTCCGACCCGGAGAGCTGATCCCCCAGCTCGACTCGCCGCGAGACCCGCGCTACGTCGACACCTCGCGGGCGTTCTTCCTGATCGGCACGGGGCTCTTCATGAAGGTCGTGATCGCAAACTACCTGGCCTCGAACATCGTCGACGAGGTCTTCGGGGCGCCGAACCAGCACTCTTCG
The DNA here is from genome assembly GCA_013811645.1 of Actinomycetota bacterium. Taxonomy (GTDB): domain Bacteria; phylum Actinomycetota; class Thermoleophilia; order Gaiellales; family Gaiellaceae; genus GMQP-bins7. The sequence continues at coordinate 272 of JACCUU010000266.1, forward strand.
CTCGAGGTGCTGGTCGGGATCTACGCCTACGCCGTCCAGATCTACGCCGATTTCTTCGGGTACACGAACATTGCGATCGGTCTCGCGCTCCTGCTCGGGTTCCGCTTTCCGCAGAACTTCGACGCCCCCTATGCGGCGACTTCGATCCAGGACTTCTGGCGCCGCTGGCACATGACCCTCTCGCGGTGGCTCCGCGACTACCTGTACATCCCGCTGGGAGGCAACCGCGGGAGCTCGCTCTTCACCTACCGCAACCTGATGCTGACGATGCTGATCGGCGGCCTCTGGCACGGGGCCGGCTGGACGTTCGTGGCGTGGGGGGCGATCCACGGGACGGCGCTCGTCGGCGAGCGTTGGTGGCGCGAGCGGCCGGGCTACGTCGAGCGGCCGTCCACTCCCTGGCGTCGCGCCTGGCAGCGCTTCCTCACCTTCCAGGTCGTCTGCTTCGCCTGGATCTTTTTCCGCTCTGACTCGTTCTCCGACGCCTGGGAGGTGATCGTGCGCCTCTTCACCGCCTGGGGTGAGCCGTCCGAGCTCGTCACCGGCGGGGTGCTACTGGCGATCGCAGTCGGCATCGGGTCGCAGTACCTTCCCCGCAGGCTTCCGCTCGTCCTCATGGCACGCTTCTCACGACTCCCGGTTCCGGCTCAGGCTCTCGTTCTCTCGGTCGCGCTCCTCGCAGTCCACGCGATGGGTCCCGAAGGAGTGGCCCCGTTCATCTACTTCCAGTTCTGATGGCGAGTAGGAGACGGCATCCGCGTAGACGGGTCGACGAGGGCCGACGGCTGCATTCGGCCGGCTCTGCGATCGTCGTCGCGCTCCTCGCGCTCCTCGTCGGCGTCCTCCTGAACGCGCCCGGGCTGCACAAGTCGGCGGAGATCCAGCCCGAGGGCTGGAAGCGAGACGTCGCCCTCGCCTTTGCCGAGCCGCTCGCGTCGATCAGCAGCACGCTTCGTCTGGACCAGCCGCGTCGTGGGCTCAAGGCAGTCCTCGGACGCTCGGAGGACGACGAGATCGACACCGGCATCGCGGTGCCCGAGCCCTCGCCGGACACGACGCCGGCGGCGGCACCGCCCCGTGAGAAGTTCACGCCTACCCGCCCGCTCCGGGTCTGGGTCGCCGGCGACTCCCTCGTCGTCGTCCCGGGTCAGTCGATCCTGCGGGCGGTCGGTGACAGGCGGGCGATCGAGCCGATAGGAGAGGTCGACGGCCGCATCGCGAGCGGTCTCGAGCGGCCAGATGTCTTCAACTGGTTCGAGCGCGTGTCCGAGGTGCTGCGAGAGGAGAAGCCACGCGCTGTCGTCCTCATGTTCGGCGGCAACGACGACCACGGCTTCATGACCGGCCTTCCCGAAGGGCGCGAGATCGGCGCTTTCGGAAGCGCCAGCTGGGTGGCTGAGTACCGACGTCGCGTTGCCGGAATCATGGACACCGTCACGCGGAGAGGCGCCTACCTCGTCTGGATCGGCCTCCCCATCACCGATGACACGGAGCAGACGATCCGTTTCGATGCGATCAACGCGATCGTCCAGCCGGAGGCCACGAAGCGGGCGGGTCGAGTCTTCTATCTCGATACATACCTCTTCTTCGAGGGCGACGATGGCGGCTACGCCCAGTACGTCGAGAACGACTCGGGACGGCTCGTCAAGATGCGAGCGGACGACGGCGTGCATTTCGAGCGAGCCGCGGGAGACCTGATCGCGCGCAAGGTTCTGGGCCAGCTCAACCAGCGCTTCGACCTAACGAGCTGGAAGGTCGATCGGGAACGCGGATGAGCGCATGAAGAGGAGATTAGAGCCCAGCAGAAGGGGTAGACCGCCCAGTGATCATGATGACGACGTGTCTTGCGC
>JACCUU010000272.1 GCA_013811645.1 Actinomycetota bacterium
GAGCAAAGCGGCTCCTCGTCACTCACCGCCCGTGCGAGCTCGAAACCCCGGAGGAGTACGAGCTCGCCTCGGACGGGCTCGAGCTCGACGTCTGAGAGTCCGTCGGGCCGGGGGTACGACGCCGACCCGAGACCGCTGTACCCTCCGAAACGTGCTCTCGGTCGTCGTCCCGCTCTATAACGAAGAGCAGTCCGTCGAGGCGCTCTACGGCGAGATCACGGCGGCGCTCGAGCCGGCCGCCGAGCAGTTCGAGGTGATCTTCGTCGACGACGGATCCACAGACAACAGTCTCGCCGTGCTGACTCAGCTGCACGGCGAGACCACGAACGTGGTCGTTGTCAACCTGCGCCGGAACTTCGGCAAGGCGGCCGCCCTGCAGGCCGGATTTCTCGAGGCCAAGGGAGACGTCGTCGTGACGATCGACGCAGATCTCCAGGACGATCCCGCGGAGATCCCGCAGCTGCTCGCCAAGCTCGACGAGGGCTTCGATCTCGTTTCCGGCTGGAAGTCGAGGCGGAACGATCCGTGGACGCGCCGCCTTCTGTCACGGGTCTTCAACTGGGCGACGGCGGTGGTCTCCGGCGTGCGGCTGCACGACGTCAACTGCGGGCTGAAGGCATACCGCGCGGAGGCTCTGCGCGGCATTCGTCTCTATGGCGAGCTCCATCGGTTCATCCCCGTTCTGGCCTCGTACAGGGGCTTTCGCGTCGCCGAGATTCCCGTCCATCACCGGCCGCGGCAACACGGTCGGTCGAGGTACGGCCTCAATCGGTACCTCCGTGGCTTGTTCGACCTCGTCACCGTCACCTTCATGGGCCGCTATCGGCATCGCCCGCTCCACCTCTTCGGCGGAGTCGGTCTGCTGATGGGGTTCGCGGGGTTCCTGATCCTCTGCTATCTGACCGTGATCAAGATCGGAGGTGCGGCGATCGGACAGCGGCCCCTGCTCACGCTGGGAGTTCTCCTTGTCGTCGTCGCCATCCAGTTGATCTCCCTGGGACTGGTTTCCGAGCTGATCACGTCCCAGCACGAGGAGCGAATGGGCGAACGCGAGCGCATGGATTCCGTGGTGGAAGAAGTCCTGCGTTAACGGGTCGATGCGGGCTCTCTACTTCGGTACCTACGAGCGCGAATATCCCCGCAACGCCCAGGTGATCTCCTGCTTGCGAGGCGCCGGTGTCGAGGTCATCGAAAAGCACCTTCCACTTTGGGAAGACGCGCGGCACAAGTTCTCTCCGGGAGTTGGCGCCCTTGCCCGAGCCGTAGCGGCCGAGGCAAAGCTCGCGTTCACGTCGCTGCCGGATGCGGAGGTGGTCGTCGTCGGGTACCCCGGGCACCTCGACATGCTCGCGGCCACGCGAATCGGACGCCGTCGTCCCGTCGTCTTCAATCCGCTCGTATCGCTCGAGGACACGATGGTCGACGACCGGCGGCTTGTGGGCCGGAGGTCTCCGGCGGCGCGAGCGATCCGTCTGGTCGACCGGATGGCGTTTCGCCGCGCGGACCTCGTGGTCGCGGATACTGCGGCTCACGCCCGATACTTCCGTGAGCGGTTCGGTCTTCCCGAGGACCGCATCGCCGTCTGCTACGTCGGCGCGGAGGATCGGCTCTTCACGCCGGGCGACCGTGGGAACGCTCCGTTTCACGCCCTGTTCGTGGGCAAGCTGATCCCTTTGCACGGACTCGAGACGATTCTTGCCGCGGCGGAACGTTGCCCGGAGATCGAGTTCCGCATCGTCGGTAGCGGGCAGCTCGACCACGTTCTCTCCGATCGATCTTCGAACGTTCGGTGGGACGCCTGGGTCGACTACGAGCTACTGCCCAACCTGTATCGGTCCGCAGGCTGCGCTCTCGGCATCTTTGGCACGTCTGAGAAAGCCTCGCGTGTGATTCCCAACAAGGCATACCAGGCGCTGGCAACCGGAACTGCGCTCATTACCGCAGACACTCCGGCCGCCCGTGAGCTTCTTGTTCACGACCGGGATGGGCTCCTCGTACCCCCGGGCGATGCCGAGGCGCTCGCTTACGCGGTACGTCGGCTGGCCGCGGACTCCACCCTCCGAAGCGACGTGGGATCTCGAGGCCGCGCCACGTACGAGGCACAGGCAAGCGAGCAAGCCCTGGGTACCCGCTGGCGGTCGCTTCTCGAGAACGCAATACGTCATCGCTGACACCGACGCGCATCGCGAGGAACGCGTCTGGGCGGCGAACTACCCTGCGAGAGGTTGAGGCTCGTTCTCCTACCTATCGCCCTGATCGGTGTCCTCGCCGCGATCGGACTCGTCTCCCGTTCAGACGCACCGGGAGCAGCCCCCTCGCCTGACGTCGAGCTCGTCGAGGTCGGGCGCTACGAGCAGCCTGTCTACGCAACCTCGCCGCCCGGCGATGACCGCCTTTTCGTCGTAGAGCGGACGGGACGGGTTTGGATCGTGGAACGGGGGCGGCGACTCGCGCGCCCGTTTCTCGACCTGTCCCGCCGCGTGTCCGTGGACGGCTACGAGGAGGGCCTGCTTTCGCTGGCCTTTGCTCCGGACTACGCGACGTCCGGCCTTCTCTACGTCGATTACAACGACATCGAGCACCGGACGATCGTCGAGGAGTTCCGAAGCGACACCGACCCGAACGTCGCCGATCCCGGATCCGCGCGAAAGGTCTTGGTCATCCCCAATCCGAGCAGGGCGCACCACGGTGGCCACATTCTCTTCGGCGCGGATCGCTATCTCTACATCAGCCAAGGGGATGGTGGCATCTACAGGGATCCGGCCTTTCCCGCGCAGAGCCTCGACAGCCTCCATGGCAAGATCCTCAGGATCGACCCCAGACGGCAGGGCACGAAACCGTACCGCGTTCCGCCGAGCAATCCGTTCGTCGGAGGGCCGGGACGGGACGAGATCTGGGTCTACGGCCTTCGCAACCCGTGGCGCATTGCCCTGGAGCCCGAGACCGGAGCACTCGTCATCGGAGACGTCGGGGCACTGATCGCGGAGGAGCTGAACGTCGCCCTGCAGGCGGGGATCAACTTCGGCTGGAGTTGCCTGGAGGGAACCTCCCCGTACGCCATCGATCCGCCGCCTTCCTGCGCCGAGGAGCTCGTGCCTCCGGCCATCGAGCTCGTTCGAGGCTCGGTGCCCGTCACGGATCCGGCGGGAGCGGCACCAATCGTGACCCGAGGACGTCCGAAGGTGGATACGCGTCTCGAGACGGGCGAACCGGTGTGTAGCGTCGTCGCCGGGGTCTTCGTGCGAGATCCCGCACTGCCGAGCCTCGCCGGCCGCCACCTGTACGGCGACTTCTGCGACTCCTCTCTGCGAAGCTTCCGCCTCCAAGGCGGCCAAGCTGTCGATCAGCGTCTCGTAGGGCTCGACGTTCTGCTTCTCAGCTCGTTCGGCGTCGATGCGGCCGGCCGCGTGTATGCGACGTCGCTCGCAGGGCCGGTCTACCGGCTGGAGGCAAGGTAGATTCCCGCGCCGCCTCGGTTGTCGCTCGCGAGGTCATGGTCTCCGCTCGACTTCGGTCTCCACGTCTTCCTGGCGATCAATCCACTCGTCCTCGGGCTCTGGGTATTCTCGCTCGCCCCGCTCGTCGGTGGCAACCTCTTCGTCGCGGTCGTCCTCGCCGGGGTTGTCACCATGCTCGGAGCCGTCATATTCGGCACGATTGCCGTCTGCTGGCCGTGGACGGGCGGCGACTATGCGTGGCAGACGCGCTTTCTCGATGTGCGCGTCGGAGCCGTCGTCGCCCTGACGTCGTGGTGGCTCATCGTCGCGATCCTCGCGCCTGTATATGGAAACGTGATCGTCGTCCAGGTCCTCGATCCGTTGTTGACGCATGCGGGCTGGAACGACCTCGCGTCCTGGTTCCACGGCCGGGAAGGCACCTTCACGTCGTCGTTGCTTGCAATCACCGTCGCGACTGCCTTCGTCGGCATAGGGATGAAACGTGCCGCAATCGCGCAGCGCATCCTCGTCGCGATCGGAGCCGTGGCGCTGGTCGCCGTCATCGCGCTCCTGTTCAGCGGCGGCCCGAACGAGTTCAGAGACGCCTTCGACAAGCAGGCCACGGAGACGTACGGCACGAGTCCGCTCGCGTCCTCGCAGATCATCGAGATCGGCGAGCTCGATGCAAGTGCGAGCGAAGTCGGGCCTCGCGCGACCATGACCCTCGTCCCGCTGCTGCTCCTCTTCGGGCTCTGGGTCGGGTGGGCGGCCCCGCTCGCGGGAGAGGTTCGGAGACGCAAGCCTGACGCACTTCGGACCATGCTCGTGCGCGCCGCCGCCGCGTCGACGATGACAAGTCTTCTGCTCTTCGTCGCGCTCGGTCGAGGCATCACCTGGGAGTTCTGGAACGAAGCGAACAACGTCTTCTGGGGGACGGTCTACGGCACTACGGCCGCGACGCCGCTCCCCGCGTGGCCGAGCCCGGTGGTATTCGCGACCTGGCTGACGGACAGCACATTCCTGCAGGTCGCAGTCGTCATCGGCATGGCCGCGTGGGTGCTGGGATCGACGGCCACTCTGTTCCTCGCCGCGACTCGAGTGCTCCTCGCCGCTGCGTCGGACGGCGTCCTTCCCGCCTCTGTCGCGCGAACGACGGGGGACACCGTCCCTCTCAACGCGCTCGCACTGCTGGTCGTACCGGCGTGCTCGCTCGCGGCCTTCGACGCGTACTCGGACACCTTCTCGGCCTGGACCGATATCGCCGTTGTCGCGCTCGGCCTCACCACGATGGGCTCAGGCGTGGCGGCGGTGGTTTCGCTTCGTCGCGCGCAACCCCGCTTGGCGGTTCTCTCGGGGATGTTCGTGGCTCTCGTCGCTCTTGCCGTCGCCGTCTGGCTGCTCGACCCCGTATTCGGGATGCGCACGGTCGGCGCTGTCGCCTTCCTGGTAGTGCTCTATGGAATCTCAGCAGCGCTCTATGCGCTGTCGCGCAGGCGGGACCGAGGCCCGGTCACGCCGACGTCTGGCGTCTCAGGCTAGGCGGCGGCTGCACCAGTAGGAGTGCAGCAGTAGGAGCCTGCATTGCAATGCCCATCCTTCGATCGGGGTCTACCTATCCTCATCGCCAGCGCCGAAACGGAATGGAGAACCTACGCTATGAGTCTGCCGTTTCCTCTGGAATCCCGCCAGCGGGTCGCAGAGCTCGGGTATCGGCCCGCGCTCGACGGCCTTCGCGCGCTCGCGATCGTGGCGGTGCTCCTCTACCACACCGGTGGCCTCCTTCCCGGAGGCACGGTAGGCGTCGACCTCTTCTTCGTGTTGAGCGGATTTCTCATCACGACGCTGCTGCTCGAGGAGATCAGCTCCACCGGATCGCTCTCCTTGCGACGCTTCTACCACCGGCGAGTGGCACGTCTTCTGCCCGCCCTCTTCGTCGTGCTCGCTGCCTTTTTCCTCGTCTCCGTACTCGTGGCGATCGCCGAACAGGGTTCGCTCGGGAAAGACCTCTTCGGTGTGGCAGCGGGTATCGGTTACTTCTCGAATGTCGCAATGACTGCGGAGCCGACCACGATGTCAATGCCGGCCGAGCTGAGACACCTCTGGTCGCTGGCGGCCGAAGAGCAGTTCTATCTGGTATGGCCCGCGGTGCTCTTCTTCGTCCTGTGGGGTCGAGTCCGTCTTGCG
>JACCUU010000274.1 GCA_013811645.1 Actinomycetota bacterium
AAGCCGAAGGCCTCCCCTCGCTGGAGGTCGAAGTCGACCGAGTCGACCGCAGCAAGCTCGCCGAATCGTTTGACGAGCCCACGCGCCTGGATGAGTGGTTCTCCGTTCCGACTGGCCACCTTCCAAAGCTACCGGCCGCCGGTGAGACTCCGCACCGTCCCCCGTCCTCTATCCTGTCACCCGGAGCGAGAGCTCCATCCATGCGCGCACGCTGACCGATATCCCGCCCCGCCCTTCCTCTCGAGAGGTGGTCAGCCATGTCGCGTGCTCGTGGTGCGCTCGAAGCTCGATCGATAAGCAAGTTCTTCGGCGATACCGTTGTTCTCGATCGTGTTTCGCTCAGCGTTACGCCCGGTAGCCGGATCGGCGTGGTCGGGCCGAACGGGATCGGCAAGTCGACGCTGCTCTGCGTGCTCGCCGGCCTCGAGACACCGGACTCGGGGACGCTGAGCCTCGAGCCGCCGGGACTCGCTGTCGCGTATCTCGCGCAGGAGCCCGAGGTAGCGAATCGTTCAGGCGGCGAGGCAGCCCGGGCGCAGCTCGAGGCGATCCTGGCGTCCGACGTCGACGTGCTGCTGCTCGACGAGCCGACCAACGATCTCGACTTTGCCGGCCTCGAGCTTCTGGAGCGCTTCCTCGACCGCCACCGTGGCGGGCTGGTCGCCGTCTCCCACGACCGCACCTTCCTGGAGCGCATGACGAAGATCGTCGAGTTCGAGGCGGAAACGAGACTGGTGCGCGAGTACGCGGGCGGTTGGAGCGCCTTCGAGGCCGAGAGCGGTCGTTCGCAGCAGAGGCACGAGGGCGCCTACCGACGCTACGTCGACGAGCGTGGTCGGATTGAGGGGCAGGCGCGGACGATGCGCCAGTGGGAGGAGCGCGGCTACGGGCAGGGTCGCAAGAAGAAGAAGTCGAAGGACGTCGGCAAGCGCTTCGAGAAGAAGCTCGGGCTTCTCGAGCAGGTCGAGAAACCGTGGTCGCCCTGGCGGCTCGAGCTCGACCTCGCGCCAACAAGGCGTTCGGGAGACGTCGTCGCCCGGCTCGAGCAGGCCGTTGTCGTGCGAGACGGCTTCCGGCTCGGCCCGATCGACCTCGAGGTGCGTAACGGCGATCGGCTCTTGGTCAGCGGTCGCAACGGCGCAGGCAAGACGACGCTGCTCAAGGCATTTCTCGGAGAGGTTTCACTCACGGACGGGCGGCGCTGGGTGGGACCTGGCGTCGTGCTCGGGGAGCTGCCTCAGGGACAAGGGCTGTTCGTGGGAGAAGGCGCGCTGCTCGATCTCTTCCTCTCGGCGTCAGCGCTCGATGCCGGTGCCGCGCGCTCGCTCCTCGCCAAGTTCGCGCTCGGCGCCGATGACGTCCGGCGGCCCGCCTGCTCGCTCTCACCTGGGGAACGAAGCCGAGCGACGTTGGCGCTGCTTGCCGCGCTGGGTGTCAACACTCTCGTTCTGGACGAGCCGACGAACCACCTAGACCTCGAGGCGATCGAGCAGCTCGAGTCGGCGCTCGAGCAGTACGACGGCACCCTCATCCTCGTCACGCACGATCGCCGCTTTCTGGACGCTTTCCGCGCCACTCGCACGTTGGAGCTGTAAGGGCGGGGCATGCCTCGCCTCGTTCGTCGGTGCACATGGAGGGGGAGGCATGCCTCCCCCTACACCGGCCTGAGCGCCTCCCGCGTTGCTTCGACGTCACGGGCGATCTGCGCCACGAGAGCTTCCTCCGACTCGAAGACCTTCTCGTCCCGAAGTCGTTCCCAAACCTCCACGACGAGACGCTGCCCGTAGAGATCGCCCTCAAAGTCGAGGAGATACGGCTCGATCCGGCGCTCGGTGCCCCCGTAGTGCGGGTTCGTTCCGATGGAGACGGCCGCGCGATGATCGCGCGCCGAGCCTGCGTAGATCCCGTAACGGGGACAGGCAAGCGCAGGTTCCATCAGGAGATTTGCGGTCGGGTAGCCGAGGGTTCCACCGCGCTGATCTCCCGCCACCACGATGCCGTCGAGCTCGAACGGGCGGCCGAGCATCACGGCAGCTGTGCCGACATCACCGGCGGCCACGGCTGCGCGGATCGCAGTCGACGACACTCCGACGACTCCCGGCGGCACGACGATCTGGAATCCGAGCTGCTCCAGGAGCTCGAGATCGCCGCTGCGCCGCACGCCGAAGCGGAAGTCTGCTCCCGCGAGCACAACCTCAGTCCCGATGGCACGGAGGTAGCGCTCGGCGAACGCCTCCGGAGTCATCCGCTGGAGCTCTGGAGTGAAGGGCGCCACGAGGGTGGTCTCGACGCCGGCCTCACCGATCAGCTCGAGCCTCCGCTCGAGCGTCGTCAGGAGATCGACTCGGTTGCCGAGAGCGATCCGGGGGTGCGGGTCGAAGGTCACCACGGTGGGCGCGAGCCCTGTTCCGCTGAGCGCGTCGAGGATTGAGCGATGACCCCGGTGCACCCCGTCGAAGCTTCCGATCGCCACCGCTCGCGGCCTGTGCTCGACCTCGTCGGGGGTGGAGACCACATTCATGCCGCGAGCCTTGCCAGCGCCTCCTCCGCCGCGATGAGTCGCTCGGGATCCGCCTCACTGACCGAGAACGGTCCGATCTCTGTACGGCGGAGCACTCGGCAGTGGCCGCCAAGCGCCTCGGCAATCGCCCGAATGTAGGTGCCTGAGGAGACGAGCAGGTCGAGGCGGACGATGCTGTCGGCGTAGCTCTCGAGCAGGAGCTCGTGGACGATCATCCGGCGCACCGGCATCTCGACCACGACGCCCCGGCGATGCAGCCGGTAGGCGCGCTCCCCGTCGATCTTCACCGCGGAGGCGGCTGGAATCGGAAGCTCGACGGACCCGCGCAAACCAGCAAGCCGCGCTTCGAGCTCGCCCTCGCCTGGCGCCTCGTGCTCCTCGACGACCTCCCCTTCGGGATCGCCGGTCGTCGTCGTCGCGGCGAGGTCGATCTCCGTCACGTAGCGCTTGTCGAGCCCTACGAAGCGCGGCTGCAGCCGCGTCGCCGCTCCCGAGAGGAGAAGCAGCAGACCGGTTGCGAAGGGGTCGAGCGTCCCCGCATGGCCGGTTCGGGCACGCGTTCCGCGGCGCACGGCTGCGACGATGTCGAACGACGTCGGCCCCGCCGGCTTGTCGGCGAGGATGATCCCGCTAGGCGAGAGCGCCCGCGGCGGCATGCTCGAACTCCTCGACGATGAAGCGCTCGAGCTCGTCAAGGGAGAGCTCACTCGAGAACCCAGCCGCCTGCCGGTGGCCGCCACCCTGGCTCTTGCGGGCGATCACGGAGACGTCGATCTCGTCCACCGAGGCTCGAAGCGACACCCGGTGAACAGGCCCGTTTCCCCGTGGAGGCTCGCGAATCAGTGCGGCGACCATCGCCCCCTCGACCGCACGCAGGTAGTCGATGATCCCCTCGGAGTACGGCTCGGCCGCGCCGACCTCGAAGAAGTCGCTCTTGCGCAGGTGAGAGATCACGAGGCGGCCGCCCGAGTGCACCTCGGCGCGCTCGAGCGCACGCGCGAGGAGCTTCAGCTTCGCGAACTGCACGTTCTCGTAGACCGTCTGGAAGACCTTGTGCCAGTCGGCTCCTGCGTCGATCAGATCCGCTGCCAGCCGCAACGTCTTGGGGCTCGTGTTCGCGTACTGGAAGCGGCCCGTGTCGGTGACCAGTGCGACGTAGAGCGGTTCGGCGAGCTCGGGCGTGATCTCCACCTCGAGCTCTCGGAAGACGTCCGCGAGGATCTCACCGGTCGACGAGGCGTCGGCAACGATCAGGTTGACGTCGCCGAAGCGGGTGTTGTCGTGATGGTGGTCGATGTCGACGGTGAACGGCGACGCCTCCAGAAGCGAAGAGTCCGGCCCGAGCCGCTCCTCCTTCGCACAGTCGACGGCTACCAGGACGCGGTCGGCATGGTCCGGCGGCGGCCTCCGCTGGACGCTCTCCAACGGGAGGAAGGTGTACTCGCCGGGAAGCGGAGCTTCGCCGGGGATGAACATCGCGCTCTCCTTGCCGAGTTGCTCGAGCGCGAGGTGCATGGCGAGGAGCGAGCCCAGAGCGTCGCCGTCGGGATTCTCGTGCGCAGCGACGAGGAAACGCTCATTCTCTCGGAGCGCGGCCGCGACCGCCTGCATGTCATCGGGTTTCGCCGTCATCGGGGGGATCGGGCGCAGGCGCGAGCTCGTCGATCATCTTTCCGAGCCGGACGCCTTGCTCGACCGTCGGATCGTATTCGAACCTCAGAACCGGGGTTCGCCGCAGTCGCAGCTCGCGCCCCACCTGTGCCTGCAGGACGCCGTGAGCCGCCCTCAGACCCTCCAACGTCCGCTCGCGCTGCTGCTCCGTCCCGAACACGCTGAAATACACCGTCGCGTGCGCGAAGCCGGTCGCGGCCTCGACGCCGGTGACAGTCACGAAGCCGATACGCGGATCCTTGAGCGTGGGAATGGTGTCCGAAAGCACCTGCCGGATTGCCTCGTTAACGCGCCGCTTTCTGCCACCGTTACTCACCGGGAACCACAACCTCTCGATCCGCACGGAGCAGCTCGAAGTCCTGCGAGCCGAGATAGCGAACGACAGCGTCTAGCAGGTGCTCGAGCTCGGTGTGCTCCCTCGCGGCACAGGCGACGGTGAGCCCTGCCCGTTGCCAGAGCTCGTGATGCTCGACCTCCGCCACAGTGGCGCCGAAGCGTTCGTGCAGCTGCGCCTTGGCCGACTTCACGTATTTCCGCTTCCCTTTCAACGAGCCGTTCTCGGGGAAGTGCAGGTCGACCGAGAGGATTCCCACGTAGCCGGCCATGCCGGTTGCCGCCTTTTACGAGGCGTCGTCGGAGGAAGCTGCGGCTGCGACCGGCGCGGGCTCGTCGAGATCGGTGCGCTCGACCTGGCGCGTCTCGTACGCCTCCAGGATGTCGCCCTCTTTCACGTCGTTGAAGCCGTCGAGGAGGATTCCGCACTCGAAGCCTTCGGCCACCTCGCGCGCGTCGTCCTTGAAGCGCTTGAGCTGCGAGATCGACGTCTCGTAGATGACGGTTCCGTCGCGGACGACTCGCACCTGGGCTCCGCGGCGGACGACACCGGTCGTGACCATGCAGCCGGCGATCGTGCCGAGCCGCGAGACCTTGAAGAGCGCCCGTACCTCGGCCTCGCCCAGCGTCTCCTCGGTCTGCACCGGCGTGAGCATCCCGACGAGCGCCTTCTCGATGTCGTCGGTGAGCTGGTAGATGACGCGGTAGGTTCGGATGTCGACGCCTTCCCGCTCGGCGAGCACGCGTGCATCCGCGCTCGGGCGCACGTTGAACCCGATGACGAGGGCGTCGGAAGCGGAGGCCAGGTTCACGTCGTTCTCGGTGATCCCGCCGACACCCGTGTGGATTACCTGGACACGCACCTCGCTGTGCTGGATCTTCTGGAGCTCGCTCAGGAGTGCCTCCACGGAGCCTTGCACGTCACCCTTCAAGACGATGTTCAGATCCTGAACCTCGCCTGCAAGGAGATCGCCGTGGAACGACTCGAGCGAGACGCGGCGGCGCGGACGCTGAGCGAACTGCTCACGACGAAGTCGCTCGGCGCGGATATTCGCGAGGTGCTTCGCCTGGCGCTCGTGCTCGACGACGCGCACGAACTCACCGGCCGTCGGCGGGTGGTCGAAGCCGAGAATCTCGACCGGGTCACCCGGCTTTGCCTCCATGACCTTCTCGCCGCGGTAGTCGTACAGCGCTCGAACCTTGCCGGCCGCATCGCCTGCGACGGCCGCGTCACCCACGCGCAGGGTTCCGCGATGGATGAGAACGGTGGCGACCGGGCCGCGACCGATGTCGAGCCGGGACTCGATCACCACCCCCGAGCCTTCGGCGCCGGCGTTCGCGCGCAGATCGAGCTCGGCGTCGGCGACGAGCAGGATCCGCTCGAGCAGGTCGTCCAGATTCGTCTTCTCCTTCGCGGAGACTTCGGAGAACTGCGTCGTACCGCCCCACTCCTCGGGCTGGAGACCCTCCGTCGCGAGCTCGCTTCGCACGCGATCGGAGTTCGCGGCAGGAGAGTCCATCTTGTTCACGGCGACGACGATCGGCACCTCGGCAGCGCGGGCATGCGAGATCGACTCCTTCGTCTGCGGCATGACGCCGTCGTCCGCTGCCACGACCAGCACCGCGATGTCGGTCACCTTCGCGCCGCGAGCGCGCATCGCGGTGAAGGCCTCGTGGCCGGGGGTGTCCAAGAACGTGATGCGTCGGCCACCCACGGTCGCCTGGTAGGCGCCGATGTGCTGCGTGATCCCGCCGGCCTCGGTCTCCACGACCGATGCCTCGCGGATCGCATCCAGCAGCGTGGTCTTGCCGTGGTCGACGTGGCCCATGATCGTCACGACCGGTGGTCGAGGCACCAGGTCGGCCTCGTCGTCCTCGTAGTCGGCAGGCTCGAGCTCTTCCTCAGCGGCATGCTTGATCGTCACCTCGCGCTTGACCTCGGTGGCGATCAGCTGGATCTCCTCGTCGGAGAGCGACTGGGTCGCTGTTCGCATCTGACCGAGCGACATGAGGATCTTGATCAGCTCGGGCATCGTGACGCCGAGCGCGGCGGAGAGATCCTTGACGGTCGCGCCCGACTCGACGATTGCGGGCCCGCTCGGCGGAGCAACGGGCTGCTGCTGACGCGGAGGCCCGACTCCGGAGCGGTCGCGCGGCTGGCGACCCTCACGACTGCGCGCGCCGCCGCCCTCGATGACCACACGCCGTTTGCGTCCCGCGGAGCCTCCGCGGGGGCGAATCGGGCGGTTTGGCCCTTTGCGTCCGTCAGCCATCAGCGCTCCATCTTAG
>JACCUU010000296.1 GCA_013811645.1 Actinomycetota bacterium
GAGCCCGGAGACGACCCGGGGCCGCTCGATCGCGCGGAAGCGTCCTGGCAGGCGTGGCAGGTGCACCGCGCACTCGAGATCCTCCCGGCACACGAACGGCCGGTGATCGAGCTCGCGTACTGGCGCGGGCTCTCGCAGAGCGAGATCGCCGATTCGCTCGGTATACCCCTCGGGACGGTGAAGACCCGAACCCGAAGTGCGCTCTCGCGGCTCGCGCAGGAGCTCGACGGGACGCTCGAATGACTACCCCAGGTCCTGACTTCGACGAACTCGTCGGCGCGGAAGTCGACCCGGCCGAGCGCGAGCGGCTCCTGCGCGTCCATGACGCTCTTCTCCAGGCCGGCCCTCCCCCGGAGCTTTCTCCCGGAACTGCGCCTCCCGTGCCGGAGGTCGTGTCGCTGAACCGCCGGCGGCGGCGGAGGGCGTTCCTCGCGCTCGCCGCGGCGCTCGGAGCCGTCGCGTTCGCCGTCGGGTTCGCCGTGGGCGAGAGCGGCGGGCCGAGCACCGATCGCGTGATCGCGATGAGCGGAGCGGGAGGCGCCAGCGCTTCGCTGGAGATCTTCGAGATCGACGACGCCGGCAACTGGCCGATGGAGCTCGAGGTCGAGGGGCTACCGCCGCCGGCGAGTGGTGCGCTCTACCAGCTGTGGCTCACGCAGAACGGAAAGCTCGCGGCGCTCTGCGGGAGCTTTCTCGTCGAGGCCGACGGCGCGACCGTGGTGCCGATGAACGCTCCGTGGCGATTCAGCGAGTTCGACGGCTGGGTCGTGGTGGAGGCCGGCTCGGAGACGCGCGTTCTGTCGACTTGAGCCCCAGCGTGAAGCGCTCACGCTGCTCGAGTTCTACGTCGAGCACGACCTGCGGTACTAGGCAGACACGCGCCCGCGTGCTAAGAACAGTCGACGCGGGATGGGGAATCGCTTCTGGCTCTCGGCTGTGCTGCTGGTCCTCAGCGTGGGCATCGCGGGGACCGCGGGTGGGAGCACGGGCCGCGACGTCCAAGAAGGCGGGATCTTCCGCGTCAGCTTCGTCGGCAGCGAGTTCGACCACGTCGATCCGGCTCTCGCGTACTCGTCGAGCTGGTATTTGCTCGACACGATCTGCGCCCGGCTGATGACATATCCGGACAAGGCGCCGCCGGAAGGACTTCGGCTCGTGCCCGAGGTCGCGGCGGACCATCCGAAGATCTCCCGCAACGGCAAGACGTACACCTTCACGTTGCGCAAGGGCTTTCGCTTCAGCGACGGTACGCCGGTACGTGCGAGCGCGTTCGCGCGGGCGATCAACCGCGCGCTCATCCTCGGCGACAGATCGGGCGCGGTTCAATACATCGCGGACATCGCCGGCGCCGCCGACGTTCAGGCGGGCAGGACGACGACGGCCGCGGGAGTCATCGCCCGCGGGAACACGCTCGTCGTCCGGTTCACGCGGCCGGTGCTCGACTTCGCTGCGAAGACCACGATGCCCTTCTTCTGCGCCGTGCCGCCGACGCTCCCCGCGGATCCCGAGGGAGTCCGCGCCTTCCCCGGCGCAGGCCCGTACTACGTGGCGGAATACCGGCCCGGCGAGCGAGTCGTCGTCCGCCGCAACCGTTTCTACGGCGGAACGCGGCCGCACCACGTCGCCGGCTTCGACGTCGACCTTCGGGCTACGTCGCAACCTGAGGTGCTCGACCAGGTCGAACGAGGAGAGGCGGACTGGGGCAATGCCGTCGCCCCTGCCTACTTCGCGCCCGGCCGGCGACTTGCCGCCAAGTACGGCGTGAACAGGTCGCGGTTCTTCGTCAAGCCGGGTTTCACCATGAGGCACATCCTCTTCAACCATTCGCGTCCGCTGTTTCGGGACAACCCGAGGCTGAGGCAAGCTGTCAACTTCGCCCTCGACCGGCGAGCGCTCTCACGTGCTGTGACGAACAGCCAGCTTGCGGAACGCCTGACCGACCAGTATCTGCCCCCCACCTTTCCGGGGTACCGGGACGCAGCCATCTATCCGCTCGAGCGCCCAGACCTGAGTCGCGCGAGGGGGCTCGCGCGTGGAAACACCCGCGGCGGAAAGGCCACGCTGTACACGGCGGACTTCCCGC
This sequence comes from Actinomycetota bacterium, assembly GCA_013811645.1. Taxonomy (GTDB): domain Bacteria; phylum Actinomycetota; class Thermoleophilia; order Gaiellales; family Gaiellaceae; genus GMQP-bins7. The sequence goes on from JACCUU010000296.1 coordinate 2,084, forward strand.
AACCGGTGGCGCTCTCGCAGCTCGTCGGACGGCAGCTCGCGGCGATCGGGCTGACGGTCGACGTGAAGCCGATTGCGGGACGGGGATTCGTGCCGAGGCTCACGGCCCCCAACGAGCCGTGGGACCTTGCGGTCATTCTCTGGCTGCCCGACTTCATCGACCCGGCCACCTACGTCAACGATCTCTTCGACAGCCGTGGCAGCGGGAACCTGGGTCACTTCCAGTCGAAGACGTACGACCGGCTGATGCGGAGAGCCGCCCGGCTGCGCGGTCCCGAGCGCTATCGCGCCTATGGCGAGCTCGACATCCGCCTCGCACGCGACGCCGCGCCGTCCGCGCCGACCAGCTTCTTCAACGAGCCGACGCTCGTCTCGAAACGCGTCGGCTGCATCGTGCTGCGGCCCATCCTCGACCTTACGGCCGTCTGTCTCAAATAACTACGGAGCCTGCACGCTGACCCAGACCAGGCCGTCGGCAAAGGCGAGACCGGACGGCGCATTACCTACGTCGATCGTCTCCACGACCTCGTTCGTCGCGGGATCGATTCGCGAGACCGTTCGGCCGGCCGTGTTCGCCACCCAGACCGCGCCGAATCCAACGGCGACGGCGGTCGGGCCGTCTCCGACGCCGATTGTCCGGGTCGCGCCGGTGGCGGGGTCGATCCGCGTGATGGCGTCGTCGCTCCTGTTCGCGATCCAGACCGCTCCCTCACCGATCGCGATGCCGCTCGGCTGCCGGCCGATGCTGATCGTGTCCACCGGGCCTGCCTCGAACGTCGCCGGATTGAACCGCTGAACGGTCGCATCGCCCGCGTTGGCCACCCACACTGCGCCGTCACCGGCCGCGACGGCCGACGGCAGCGACCCGGCAAACGACGACGCAGACACACGCGCGTCCCTCGCCTCGATCCGGACGAATGTCGAATCTCCGAACACCGCCCACACCGCGCCGGCGCCTGCGGCAACCGCACCTCCCGGAGCGCGAGTCGACGCCGTCGGAGTCACGTCAAGGGTCGACGTCACTCTTCCAAACTGCTGGTCGACGCGGGAAACCGTCCCGAGCAGGCCGTGCGCGACCCAGACTGCGCCGGCTCCTACGGCGATCGCGGACGGAGTCCGGTCATCGAGGGAAACCACGCCCGCGTTCGTTCGCTGTCTCGGATCGAGCCTCGTCAGGTTCCTGTCGTCCAGATTCCCGACCCAGACGGCGTCGTCGCCCGTTGCGATCGGGCCGGGCCGAATCCCGACCGCGATCTCCGCGACGATCCGGTTCGTCGCCGGATCGATGATCCCCACCGCGTTGGCGCTCACGCCCGCAAGGCCGCCGGGTGAGTTACGCACGGCGAGGAGAGTGATCGCGGCGACCGCAGCGGCCAGCACCAGCGTCGCCCCGCCCACGACGGCTGGGCGACGCCAGAGGGGCCGCTCGTTCGCATGCGGTGCAGCGTCTGCGAGTTCTGCCTCGCCACGAAGTGGCGGGAAGTCGGCCGGGAGCCCGTCGGCGGCAGCCTGATAGAGCCGCACCGGGCGGTCGAGGTCCTTCAACCGCTGGTCGCCGAGATCGCGGAGGTGGATATGAAGGTCCTCCTCCTCGTCCTCGAGAAGGGTCTGGGTCGCCTGAGAGACGACAATCTGTCCACCGTGCCCCGCGGCTCCGATCCGCGCAGCACGGTGGACGGCAAGTCCCGTGTACCGGTCGCCCGCCGCGACGGCCTGGCCGGTGTGGAGCCCCATCCGCACCTTGATCTGCACACCCTCCGGCCAGGAATGAGACGAGAGCGCGAGCTGTCCCTCGACGGCCGCAAGGAGCGCGTCGCGCGCGCTCGCGAAGGCGACGAAGAAGGAGTCGCCCTGGGTGTCGACCTCGTAGCCTCGGTGCGCGACGAATGCTTCGCGCAGCAGCCGCTGGTGCTCCTGGAGCACCTCGCCGTACCGCTCTCGTAGCAGCTTGACGAGGCGCGTCGACCCCTCTATGTCGGTGAACAGGAAGGTGACCGCACCGCTCGGCAAGTCGGCCATGTGGGCCGCAGCCTGACCGTTCCTCGATCTCCTCGCAAGCCACTGGCAATGCTCGACAGACTGCCGTCTCTAGCCTCCGGGCCAGCGGCTATCGTCGATTGTTGTGACCGACGACGCACTCGCTCCCCCGGTCCGCTCGCAATACGAGGACTTCATGCGCCACGTCTTCGACAGCGGCGTTCCGAAGAACGACCGCACCGGCACGGGCACCGTGAGCGTGTTTGGCTATCAGATGCGCTTCGACCTCGGCGATGGCTTCCCGCTCGTCACCACCAAGAAGGTGCACTTCGCATCAGTCGCCAAGGAGCTGCTCTGGTTCCTGCGCGGTGACGGGAACGTGAGCTGGCTGCAGGAGCAGGGCGTCACGATCTGGGACGAGTGGGCTGACGAGAACGGCGATCTCGGCCCGGTGTACGGCGTCCAGTGGCGAAGCTGGCCCGCTCCGGATGGAGGCCACATCGACCAGATGGCCGAGGCCGTGCGTCTCCTGCGAGAGGAGCCCGACTCTCGTCGCATCATCGTGAGCGCGTGGAACGTCGCTGATCTCCCGAAGATGGCGCTGCAGCCGTGTCACGCGTTCTTCCAGCTTTACGTCTCGGACGGGCGGCTGAGCTGCCAGGTCTACC
>JACCUU010000305.1 GCA_013811645.1 Actinomycetota bacterium
GCCTCGACGTCCGCGATCTGCTGCCGCTGGAAGTGCTCGAGCTTCGAGACCTCCCCTTCGAGTGCTCTCTGGGCGCGCTCGAGGTCGGCCTCCCACGCGCGCAAGCGTTCCTCCGCGCGCCGCTCGACAGCAGCGACCATCTCGGCAAGTCGCTCGGAAAGCTCGCGTTCGCGCACGCCGAGCTCTCCACGACGCTGATCCGACAGCCGTCGTTCCTCGACCACGTACGTGGACATGGAGTCGGAATGAGCACGCGAGACGGTGACCCGCAAGTGATCGGCTTGGGCCGTGGCTTCCTCCTCGGCTGCGGCGCGCACTGCCTTGCGGGCCTCGGCGACGAGGTCGTCGGTCCGGGCCGTCCGTGCCCGGAGGCGACGTAGCGCTCGCCAAAGGAGCACTGCGACCAGGAGGGCAGCGAGGAGGCTGCCCAACAAGATCCAGGCGATTACCGGCACGAGGTCATGCTAGACAGGTGCTCAACTTCCCGTTTCTCTGGCTCGAAAATCCAGTCAGGTGGGTTGTCGCGAAGAGATAGAGGAAGAACGAAACCGCACGGGAGGTCGACGACGATGCTCGAGATGCGAAGGGTCATCCTGTGCGCTGTCGCGACAGCGCTGTTTGCCGCCGGTTTGTGGGCGGGTATCGGCACGGCTGCTGGCGAGGAGAGCGTGGCTGTCGAGGCAGTTCGACTGACGGCCCGGCTCGACGCGCGGCAAGAGATTCCAAAACCGAAGGGCACGCGTGCGGCCGCGCGCGGAGACTTCATTGCGACGCTCGAGCGCAAGGGCACCGCGGGAACGCTCACCTGGCACTTGACGTTTCGCGACCTGAGCGGCAAGGCGGCCGCCGCACACGTGCACCTGGGTAAGCCGGGCCGCCCGGGGCCGGTCGCACTCGCCCTCTGCGGTCCCTGCCGCAGTGGCTCCCGCGGCGCGCTCGAGGCACGGGCAGGAGTCGTACGGGCGTTGTTGATCGGAGGTGCCTACGTGAACGTCCATACGGCGAGGAACCCGGCAGGAGAGATCCGCGGCCAGATCCGGGTGGGATCGACCGCCCCGCCGCCGGGGACAACGACAACGACGACAACCGATCCCGGCGGGAACCCCTATCCCTAGAGGCTTGATGTGGGTTAGGCGTGCATGCCCCCAGCCGTGCGTAGGCGTAACCCGCATCAAGCCTCTAGGTAGGCCGGAATGCGCGCCGAAGCGCGGATGCCGCGAGCGCCTGCGCCTCGGCGGCCGCGTCGAACCGGCCGGCGTTCGAGAAGAAGCCGTGCACTGCGCCCTCGAAGCGCACGTGCTCACTCGACACACCCGCTTCCGTAAGGCGCGATGCATAGACCTCTCCCTGATCGCGAAGCGGGTCGATCCCGGCCGTGATCACGAGCGCGGCTGGGAGTCCACGAAAGTCGCGCGCGCGGAGCGGTGACGCCAGCGGGTTGTCGCCGTCCTCGGGATCGGCGAGGTAGTGGGACCAACACCACTCGAGGTCCTTGCGCCCGAAGAGAAGAGGATCGAGCGTCTCGTGCATCGACGGGGTGTCGGCTCGCTGGTCGAGCGGGGGATAGACGAGCAGCTGGAGCGCAATCTCGGGTCCCGCGCGTTCTCGTGCAAGCAGCGCCACTGCCGCTGCGAGGTTGCCGCCTGCGCTAGCGCCGCCGACGGCGAGCCGATCGGGATCCAGGCCGAGCTCGGCGCCATGCTCCGCGACCCAGCGCGCTGTCGCGTAGCAGTCCTCGAGCCCGGCGGGGAAGGGATGCTCCGGGGCACGCCGGTACCCGACCGAGACGACCGCGCACGGCGTCGCGTTTGCGAGCCGTCGGCAGACTGGATCGACGGCCTCCAGGGAGCCGAGCACCCAGCCTCCACCGAAGAGGTACACGAGGACGGGAAGCGGGCGGGCGGCCTCGGGCAGGTAGAAGCGGACCGGAACGCCCCCTTCGATACCGGGCAGCGTGCGATCGAAGACCTGTGCAACGGGTTCCGGAAACGCTGGCTGGAGCTCAGAGAGCTCCGCTTCGCGTGCTTCGGCGACGGAGAGCTCGTGGAGCGGGCGCACCCCGGCGGCATGCCGCTCGCGACGGTACGCCTCGACCTGCGGATCGAGCGGACGGCCCGCCATCACCGCCGACGCGACGCGTGCCGCGCAGCTCCGAGAAGCGCCGCGTCCTCGAGCTGCTCGGCGACGGTCACGGTTCGGAGTCCTGGAATCGGCTCCACCTCGGCGCGCAGGCTGTCTTCGAACAGCGCCCAAGAGCGCGCGATCGATCCGCCCACGACGAGGCAGCTCGGCTCGAACGCTTGCAGCCACGGAGTCAGGAACCGCCCGAGGGCCGTTCCCAGGTGTGTAAAGACGTGACGTGCGGGCAGGTCTCCCGCCAGCGCTCGAGCCGCGATGTGCTCGACGTCGAGATCTTCGTCCGGCCGAGTGCCGTAGTCGGCGAGAAGAGCAGTGCGTGAGATCGTCTGCTCGACGGGGGCGCCGCGGAACCGAAGCCGGTGCAGCTCGCCGCGTGGAGGGACGCGTGAGCCCGAACGCACGATTTCGCCCTTCTCGCAAAACGCGGAGCCGATCCCCGTTCCGAGAGTGACGCCGACGACACGGGTATGGCCCCGCGCTGCGCCTGCCCACCACTCGCCGAGCAGGAACGCCTCCGCGTCGTTGAGAAAGCGAATCGCGGTGGGATCGGACAGCGCCGACGCGGCGTGTAGCTCCGAGCGAAGGTCGACTCCGTGGAGGCCGTCGAGCTTGTGGGTCATCTCGGAGACGCCTCGTTCGTAGTCGAAAGGGCCAGGCACGGCCACGCCCATGGACGCGAGATCCGGCTCCGCGATCGACCGCGTCACTCGTGAAAGGGCAGCTAGCAACTCCACGCGACTACCTGCCGCGGGGAGCGGCTCGGAGATTCGGGATCGAGAATCGACCGACGTCGTGGCGACATTCACCCGCCCTCCGGCTACGTGGGTGCCGCCGATGTCGAGCGCGCCGACGACCTCGGCGGCCTTCATGGGACGAAGGCCTTGACGACCTTGCACGGCCCACCCTTGACGCGCCGCAGGCGGTAGCGGCCGACAGAGGCAGGGATGACGATCGTCTCCGCGTACGCGAGCCCGTGCGCCTCGCCCGCGCTGGATTCGATGTCGACCTGCTCTCCCGCAACGAGGTTCAGTACGTGGAACCGACCCGCCGTGTCGTCCTCGATGACCTCTTCGAAGTCGAGCCGATGCACGGCGAAGAAGAGGTCGGGGAGCCTGCCGAGCTCGAGTTCCACCCAACCCGCTCCTTCTCGAATCGGCTTCGGCTCCGGAATGAGGTCCTGGCGAACGGAGTCGCCCGAGCGGGACGGGTCGAGGTTCGAGAAGGCATGGTCGAGGTGCACCGGCCGCAGCTTGCCTTCGAGGTCGCGGCGGAGCCAGTCGTAGAAGCGGAGCGTGTACAGGTACGGAGTGGCGCTGATCTCGAGCACGAGATTGTCTGCGCCACTCGCATGCGGGGTGCCCGCCGGGATGAGATAGAGGCGATGCTGAACGGCGGGGTGCGTCTGCAGGTAACGCTCGGGCTCCAGCTCGTGACCAGGATCCTCCGCCCGCTTCGCCTCGGCGCGAAAGGCTCCGAGGTCGGCGTTCTCTCGTAGGCCGAGGAAGATCTCGGCTCCAGCCTTGGTGTCCACGACGTAGTACGTCTCGTGTTGCGTGTAGGGGAGGCCGAACGTCTCGCGCATGTACTTCTCGGAGGGGTGGCACTGAATCGAGAGATGGCCACCTCCCATCGTGTCCAGGTAGTCGAGCCGGATCGGGAACGAGACCCCGAATCGCGCAGCGAGCTCGGTTCCGAGAACGCGCTCACGCTCCGCGGCCATGAGCAGCTCGAATCCCACCTCGACGGGGTCGTCCAATCCGAGAAGAATCCCGCTCTCGGGGGTGATGAGCTCGTAGGACCACGCGAGGTTCGGCCCGTCGGTGGTGATCCCGAGAGCGTTGCGGAGCCACTGCCCTCCCCACGGCCCGGGCAGGAAGGTCGGACGCGTGCGAAACGGCTTCCCGGCCAGCTCGTGGAGCGACCGCCGAAGCGTGTCTCCGTCGAGCGAGCGAGGAACCTCCGGATCGCTCAGATCGACGTAGAGGTCGAGTCCGAAAAGGAGCTCCTGCTTGTGTCGATCGAGCACGGGCCAGTCGACGAACAGGAGTCGCTGCTCGGAGCCGGCCTCGCCAACCGGTTGACCGAGGTTGCCGGCATCGCCGCGTCGTACTGCGGCCAGGCTCTGCGCCTTCGGGAGATCGGCGTACCAGAGGAGATCGTGCACGCCGAGGGCGCTTCCCGGGCCGAACACGATGACGGCGTCCGCGTCCACCTCCACGAGCGGCACGCCGTCGAAGAGGTCCGTGAGCGTGCCGTCGAAGATGCGACCGAAGACCGGGTCGCCGGGTGGCGTGCCCGCGGCCGTGCGACGCTGGATGTCCTCCCACGGAGCGAGAAAGCGGCGGGCGTCGACGAGCGCCGGCGTGACGTCTAGTCGCCCGAGCTCTTGGACGAGTCCGGCGAGGAAATCCGCCCAGGAGAGCGCCGCGGGCCCGTCGATCGCGAGTGTTCGGGGGCCCCTCGCCGCAATCTCTCCGGCCAGTACGTCGAATCCGCGCTTGACCTGGCCTCTTGTGAGTGGGTAGCGAGGACTCGGGTCGTAGCTCACGCGGAAGGGCGCATGAGGAGGTCGAGCGTCAGCGCAGCGCTCCAGGAGAAGTCACTCACGCCGAGCGGCTCGCCGGTCCTCGGGTCGTAGTACTCGACGAAGCCGGACTGGCTGACGAGTTCCAGCGTCAACCGTCGGAGCTCGTCTGCCTCGGCCTGCAGCCCGTACCGCTCGAGGCCCTGGATGAAGAACCATTTGATGTTCACCCAGACCGGGCCGCGCCAATAGCGGCGCGGGTCGTACGCAGAGCTCGCCTTCGATGCCGAGGTGACCGGCCACGGGGCCTCGGGCGAGGGGCCGAACCGTTCCGGCGACCAGAGCGCCTCGGCGAAGAGTCGACGCGCTTGATCAGGTCGTGGAACGCCGGCGTAGAGCGGGAACATCGCGTCGATCGTCTCGTCCGCCGCCGCTGGATCGCCGTCGTCCTCGATGTAGACAGCTCCGGCCTCGTTCCAGCGCTGCGCGAGAGCCTCGCTCAGGCGCGCCGCTCCAGCGCTCGCTCGCGCCCCGTCACCGCCGAGCTCGCCCCAGAGCCAGGCGAGATCGACCTCGGCCGCTGCGAGGATCGAGTTGAAGGTGAGATCGACGAAGACGAAAGGCCAGTCGTCGAGGGTCGGCCGGTAGCCCTGCGCCTGCAACCGCCGGACGAGATACAGGTAGCGGACGTAGTCCGAGTCGGTGGGCCGCTCGGAGGCATCGATCTCCTGACGGTCGGTCCGGGTGAAGTCCAGCTCGCTCTCGACCTCCAGCCGTGCGAGCGCCCGGTCGAAGCGTGGGGAGTTGTCCGCCCCTTCCCACGGATGGACGATGGCGATGAGACCCGAATCAACCCCGCGCTCACCGTGCAACCAGTCGTGCCAGCGCTCGAGCGCCGGTACGACCTCCTCGAGGAACGACCGGTCTGGTGACGCCTCGTGCAACACCCGGACGGCGGTGGCAAGGACCGGCGGTTGAGTGAGGCCGCTCGTCGGCACCGCAGGCGCCTGCTCGCAGGCGGCAGAGTCCCACAGCTCCGGTCCCGGCGAGTAGTCGGGCGCAGGAATATGAAACACGATGTGCGGGACCATCCCGTCGCTCCACTGGCCTCTGAGGAGTGACCGCACCTCCGCCCGACCACGTTCCGGGTCGATTTGTGCCAGCCCGAGCGCGACGAAGGCTGAGTCCCAGTTCCACTGATGCGGGTAGAGCTCCTTGCCCGGCCGGACGAACGGCCCCATGTCGTTGGTCGCGAGAAGTGCGCTCGCCCTCTCAATGAGGAGTTGGCGGGGTTCCACTTCGATCAGGCGGCGGCCGCCGCGACCGCGTTCGCCCGCTCGGGGACGATAGGGAGCCCGGTGATCGCGCCGATCATCTCCGCCGTGCGTTGCGCAGCGGCCGCGGGACCGAGCCGACCGGTGAGAACCCCCTCGAGCATCGTCTGCAGCTGGACCGAGACACGTGGGTACGAGGGCAGCCACGGTCTCGCCACTGCCAGCTCGATGATCTCCGCGATCTCCGGGAGAAAGGGAAGGTCGGAGGCGGCGAGCTCGATCGCCGAGCGCCGGGAAGGTATCCGTCCGGTGGATCGTGCGACTCGCGCGAGGGCATGCGACTCGACCGCCTTCTGGAGAAGCTGCATCGCCAGCTTGGGTTGCGCCGCTTGTCGGAAGATCGCGAACATCATCCCGCCGGCGACACTCGCGGGTGTTCCTTTAGGCCCGGCAGGTACACGTGTGAAGCCGAAGTGATCCCAGACCTCGTGGTGGTGAACCCCAAGCGCTTCGGCGAGCGTCTGTGCTTCGTAGATGCCGCCGAGTGAGAGCGCGGCACGTCCCTCGGCCAGCAGTCGTACCGCGTGGTCCCACTCGTAGCCCACCACCTCCGACGGGACGATGCGCTCTTCGACCAGCCTGCGCAGGAAGCGAAGCGCCTGCGCGGTTGCGCGCGAGCCGAGGCACACTCCTGCAGGCTCGAGGACGTGAGCAGCGTTGGAGGCAAGGACTGCGATCAGGCAGTACGTGGTCGTCTCTCCGGCGATGCCGCCACCCGGCATGACCATGGGAGTGCGAACACCGTCTGCGGCAAGCGCTTGGCCGGCCGTTCGCAGCTCGGCCCAGGTCGTTGGCGGCGCGAGGCCGAGCGACTCGAGCTTGCGCCTGCTGTACCAGAGCCCGCTCGCGTCGGCAAAGGGCGAGACACCAAAGGTCTTGCCCTCGTACCGGTTCGCTCGCACGAGTGGCTCGAGGAAGTCGACCTCGTGCTCGTGCCGGACCCAGTCCTCGTTCAACTCCTCGAGGGCGTGGATGAAGCCAGCCGCCGCGAACTCTGGAGCCCAAACCGAGTCGATCACCGCCAGATCAGGGGCCTGACCTTCGGCAACCGCATGCGTGAGGGTCTGATGGAGGGATTGGCGCGGCACCTTGACGACGCTGATCTGATCTCGTGTCCCGGCGGCATCGCGGACCATTCGTGCCCACGGGCCTTCGGTCGGCACGATGACGCGGACTTCGGGTTGATCCGGCCGACGGCTGAGCCAGTGGGGATTGACGAACGAACCGCGGCGCCGATGGCGGAGGATCACGCCCTCGTCAGCGAGCTCGGAAAGCGCACGACTCACCGGAGTTCGGCTGAGCTTGTAGCGCTCGCACAACTCGTGCTCGGTCGGCAGCCGGTGGTCAGGGCCGCCGTAGTGACCGCTCAGGATCTCCTCGAGGATGAGCGTCTTCAGCTGGAAGTAGAGCGGAATCGGCTGCTGCGGATCGATCGCCATCGGATCCTCGCTCGCCATGAAGAGGCGCACTCTACTCGCCTGATCGGGAGCGTTCTTCGCGTCGCCGAGCATCGTCATCAGGCCACTGCGAGAGTTGGGTCTGCCCGGTCGGACGCGGCGCGAACGGCAGCGGCCGCGGTCAGCGCCAGCGCGAATACCACGATGCCGCCGGCAATGAACATCACGGTTGGGTCAAAAACGGCATAGAACGGTGCGATAGCCACCAGCCCGAGCGGTTTCGTGCCCGCGTGGCCGAGAAAGACGACGCCGAGCGCGCTCCCGAGCCGCTCTTCGGGCAGGGACTCCTGGGTCGCGGCGGTGACGAGCACGAACGCGGCGGCGGAGGCGAATCCCACGAGATACGTTCCGACGAGGGCGGGCGGAAGGGAATCAGCCAGGCCGAGGAGCACGTACCCGGGCAGGGCAGGAGTCCAGGCGAGACAGCTGACGAAGACCTTTCGCCGAACCGGTCTCCAGCTCAAGAGCGAGGTTGCCGTGATCGTCCCGAGCGCGGTTGCGGCGAGCACGAGCGCCAAGCCGTTCGCGCCGTGTCCGAGCGTCGAGCGCGCGAGCTCTGCGACACCGACGGTCCACACGCCGGTCATGACGGTCATCCCGGCGCCGAGCATGGCCACCGCCGCCGGCAGGCCGGTCCGGTCCCGAAGGTTCTCGAAGCCATGACGCAGTCGGCGTCTCGGTGGGACTTGCACCCGGCTCGCGAGCGGTCGTGGAGTAACGCGGATAAGCAGCGCGGCCGAAACGAAGAACGAGGCCGCGTTGATGGCGAAGAACGTCCCGACCGAGACGATCCCGAGCAGGGCTGCTGCGACCGCCCACCCGGTCACGTTCAGCCCTGCGTTCGCGGCGGTCACCAACCCGTTGGCGCGCTGGACGTGCGACTTACCGACGAGCGAGGGCAGGAATGCGCCGAAGGCCGGAGTGAAGTAGCTGGCGCCGGTCGTGAGAACGAAGGCCGTGACGACGAGGGCCCACAGCGGCACCGTTCCAATGAGCCCGACCACGGCGACCGGGACGAGGACGAGACCTCGGACGAGGTCGGCGACGATCATGGTGCGGCGTCGGTCCCAGCGGTCGGCAGCTGCCCCCCCGTGGAGCCCGAAGAGGAGTGCCGGCAGCCCGTCCACGAGTCGGACGACGATCACGCTGAGCGGGCCGGCCGCGACGACGGCGAACCACATCAACGCGACGAATTGGAACGCGTTCCCGATCTGACTGACGGCGTTGGCCAGGTAGGCGCGACGGAAATCTGGCTGGGAGAACAGGTCGAGGGAGCGTCAG
>JACCUU010000308.1 GCA_013811645.1 Actinomycetota bacterium
GGCCGGAAATCCGGAGCCGGTCGCTGATCACCGCGCGCCATTGCGATCCAGAGAGGAGCTCGCTCGCATCGAGCTCGACATCCGGCGGCGCGGCGACGAGCGGTGCAAGCTCCCGGAGCATCGCAACCGTGCGGGGCGCGGAGAGCTCGTCGAGGTCGCGGAGGACGAGCCCGAGATCGACCAGCGTATCCACGTCACGCCACAGCTCGAGCTCTACGATCGACAGTCCGGCCTCGGCGCAGCGCTGGCGCGTGACGGCGAGGACCGCGGGCGTCGACCATGGAACGTCGCGAAAGGGCTCGTCGTGCGCCTCTCGCATGGCCACGAGCCAGTAGCCGCCGTCAAGGGCCGGCCCGAGCACCACGTCCGTGCCGTTTGCGAGGGCGCCGAAAGCGGTCGAGATCGCGCTGTCCGGGAGCCCTGGCACGTCTGACGAGACGATCGCCGTGGCACCGTACCGAACATGCCGCGCGATGCCTAGCCGCAGAGCGTCGCCGAGACCCGATCCCTCCTGCGCGACGACCGGCACGTTCGGCAGGAGCCGCGTGAGCTCTGGAGCATCTTCGTCTCGTGCGCACAGAAGCCGCACGTCGGAGTCCTGCGCCCGACAGTCGTCGACGGTGTCGAGCAGGAGCGCCTCGTGGAGAGCTGCCGCTTGGGCGAATGTCAGCGGCGGCACGAGCCGTGTCTTCGACGTCCCGCCGTTCGGCGCCTTGGCGACGACGAGGACGGGCATCAGTCGTCTCGTGCCCCGGCGCGGATCCAGTCGGTGATCGTCGCTCGCTCGTCCGACGTCAGTAGATCCCGCAAGGACGGGTCGGGCGGGTGGACGAGCAAATAGCTCAGCTCGGGGCGGCCCGGCAACACGCGCTGGAACGCGGGCCTGGTGGCTGCCGAGACCCGAACGAGATCCTCGTAGGAGCGCTCTCGGCGGAGGTCGAGGTACGGGTACGCAACGGGGTGACAGGACACGCATTTGCCGTCGAAGATGGGCTGGACGTCCGCACTGAAGCGCGGCGGCGGGTCGTCCCGCGCGAGTACGACCGAGGTGACGGAGACGGCGGCGGCCGCGGTCACGGCCAGCGCCGCGATCACCCGCCGACGGTGAGGAACTCGGAGATGTTGCAATTCTCGTCGACCGCCATGAAGATCCAGGGGCCGCGGAGCTCTCTCGGGATCGTGGTCGACCAGCGGCCTGGCGCGTTGTCCGGACTGTGCAGCTCGTAGACGAGGCCCGCCCGGGGATTGACCGCGAGCGTGTAGTTGCCGTCGAGATCCGACCCGCGCACGTTCATCGCAAGCTCGAGCCCGGTGACGGTCGGGTTGGCGATCTTCGGGTTCGGCACGATGCGATCGGGCAGCCCGAACTGGATCTCGACGTTTTCGCCGGGCTCGAGCACGACGATGCGAGAGACGTAGATCGTCTCCGGGCCGTACGCCTTGAGCAGGAACCGCCCGCTCGGTGCCTCAGCCAGGCTGAAGCGACCCGAGGCGTCGGTGACCGCGACGCGATAGTGCTCCTCGCCGCCTTCGAGGCCGGCCCCCTGGAGCAGCAGCGTGACGAGTGCGCTGGCGAGCGGCTTCCGCCGCTGGTTCACGACGGTGCCTGAGATCGTCCCGGTTCCCTTCTGCTCGGTCGCGAGCCCGGCGTCTCCGACCGGCGGCGGGGGCGATCCGGGAGTCGTCACCTCGGGGCCACCGGTCTCTCCGTCTTCTCCCTTAGCGCCGCCGAGGATCCAGTCCCGCACCGTTGCCAGGTCTTCCTCTGCGATCGGATCCGCGCGCGGCGGCATGCGCGTGCCGATTGCGGGGATGTCAGCGACGACCGGATCGCCTCCGAGCTTGAGGTAGAGGAGGCTCTTTCCGGGGTCGCCTGCGACGACGCGATACAGCGTCGGATCCAGGAGGGCCTCGATGCCCACGAGGTTGTCGTAGGAGCTTTCCGCACGCAGATCGAGCGATGAGTTGACCCCTGGATGACAGCCGATGCAGCTGTATTCCTCGAACACGCTCTGCACCTGCTCGTAGGGGACGTCGGGCGCCGCTTCGTCGCCACCTCCGCAGCCTGCCCCGAGCGCCACCAGCGTGAGCGCAGCCACCAGGGCGCTGACCGCGCGCAGGTACCTAACGACCACGCAGGCAGCCTGGCCGATCGCAAGCGGGCTCGTCAAGCTTCCATTCCTCAACAATTGATGAACGCCTATGAGAAGCGACGCAGCATCCCGAGCCCACGCTCGCGCCACGCCGATCGGTGGGTCGTGCCGACAACCGCCGTTCCTCCATCCCGTACGTACCAGTCGTACGCGGCGCACAGCGCTTCGGCCCCGGAGCGGTTCGGCGACCAGCCGAAGAGATGCGCGGCGCGCGTGCAGTCGAGCACGAAGTCGCGATCGGCCGAGCGACGGTGCCACGTCGAGAGCGGCGAGAGACGAGCCGTGGCAAGCACCGCAAGCGCTGCGCGGGCCGGGCGAGCAGGCAGACCGACCACGCGGCTCTGGGTTCGCGCGTGCGCGATCAGCGCCTCCAGATCGTCGCGGATTGTGCCGGAGACGATCCCACCGACGTTCACGACTCCCTCTGCAGCGCTCGTTGCCGCGAGAAGCACGGCCTCGACGAGATCCTCGACATCGAGCAGCTGGTAGCGGTTGCTTCCGTCGCCGAGCACGTAGATCCGGCGGCCCTCCTGGATCCAGCGAAAGAGGATTCCGAAGGCGCCGAGGCGTTCGGGCCCGATGAACGCCGCCGGCCGAAGCACGATCGGCGCCGGCGCGGCGGCGAGCCAGGCGTGCTCGGCGCGCAGCTTCGAGCGCCCGTAGGCCTCGATCGGCCGTGCCTCGTCGCTCTCGCTGAGCGGCGCTCGGCCGAGCCCGTAGACGACTCCGGAGGAGATTAGGATCGAGCGCTTCACGCCCGTTTTCGCCGCCAGCAGCGCGAGGAGCCCGCTGCCCACCACGTTCGTCGACCCGAGGTCGCTGCCGGAGGGCAGCGCCGCTGCCGCGTGGACGACAACGTCTACGCCGCCGAGTGCCCGTCTCAGCACGCCTTCGTCTCGAAGGTCGCCCTGGACGACGTCCACGGCGGCGGGCTCGTCGTCCGCCCTCACGAGGTCGAGTGACCGGGCGGGAATACCTTCGGCAGTAAGACGCCGGAGCAGATGGCTGCCGAGGAAGCCGGCGCCGCCGGTCACGAGCCAGGTCATGAGTACTTCGCAACGACGCCGAGCATGCAGGCGCCTGCCCGTACGGACGGTACGAGCCGCCCGGAGACCTTCGACTCGCCGCCCCGTCGCGGGCGGGAGGCAACCGGCGTCTCGACGAGGGTGAGCCCAGCGCGCGCTGCCTTGACCACCATCTCGGTCGGCCAGCCGTAGGTCATCTCTGTTAGAGCGAGCTCATCGAGCACGTCCCGGCGCACGGCCCGGAACGGCGCGATGTCCCGCACCGGCGCCCCGTACCACCAGCGGACGAGAGCAGAGACGAGCCGGTTTCCGAGCCGCTGGTGGAAGTGCTGTGCGCCCGACTCCGGCTCTTGGCGCCTGCCGAGCGACAGGGCCGCGCGGCCCTCGAGCACAGGCGCCAAGACGCGCGGCAGATCGGCCGGGTCGTCGCTGCCATCACCGTCGAGAAACACGATGACGTCGGCAGCCGTCGACTCGACACCGGTCAAACAGGCTCGGCCGTACCCACGGCGGGGTTCGAGCACTATGCGGGCACCTGCGGCCTCCGCGGCCGCACGGGTTCCGTCGGTCGAGCCGCCGTCGACCACGATCGTCTCGGCGACGACACCGGGAGGGAACTCGCCGAGCAGCCCCGGGAGTGCCTCCACCTCGTTCAGAACAGGGATGACGACCGCGACCTTCGGAGCATGGAGCGGTTTCATGGTGACCGCGGCGGACGCGCGCGGAGGGCGCACGAAATGACGGAACGAGAGAGCGAGGAAAGGCCCGTAGATCGCGGCTCTCACCCACCAGGGGAGCGGGCCGCCTGCCAGGCCGAACACGTACACCAACGGCAGCGTGCCCGACAGCCACAGCCACGCGGGCGCGGCGGTCACGACGAGGAACGGGAGCAGCCAGAGCGCGTACCACGGCTGCAGGAACGCGGTCGTGAGCAATACGCCTCCGAGGACGACGAGGCAGGTGCGCGCTACCTGCTCCACCCTGTCGTGCGCCCGAAGCGACACGAACGCAAGCACGCCAAGAAGGACGACGAAGAGGACGGTGCGCGCGGCTTCCCGCCCGATCTCCTGAGAGAGCAGGAACCATGCGAGCGACCCAAGATCCTCCTCCAGGTATCGCCCGAGGTCTCCCGCCAGACCACGTCCCACGGAACTGTATGCCGCGAACGCTGCGCCAATACAGGCGAGCGCGACCAGCACGAACCGGCGTCCGCCCCAGCGCGCGAGCGCCGGGAGGAGGAGGACCGGCCCGAGCTTGACGAGGGCGCCGAAGCCGACGGCGAGCCCCGCGAGCTCGCGCGCACGAGTCGACCAGGCGGCTAGGAGACCCGCGCCCGCGAGCAACGCGAGCGCATCGACGTGGCCGTTGCCGGCGATCTCGCTCACCGCGAGCGGATGCCAGGCGGCGAGAGCAACCCGCTCGAGCGGCGCCTGAGCGCGCAGGAGGACGAGGACGAGCAGGCCGATTGCAGCCGCTTCGGCGAGGACGAAGAGCCAGGTCGTCGCTCGAAGGCCTTTACCGAACACCGCGCGTGCCGTCAGGAAGGACGCCTGGGCGCCAGGCGGATAGACGGTCTTCCAGTCCCTGCGATTGATCCCCGGCCAGATCTGGTCGTCGCGCAGATCGCGGAGAGCGGGTGACGTCGGCGCGTAGCGATAAGGGTTGATCCCCGCTGTCTGGACGCGCGCGTCCCACGCGTAGCGGTATGTATCGGTCGTCAGCGGCGGCGGCGCGGATGGATCGAAGGACGCGACACGGAGCGCCAGCGCGAGCCCGAGCACCAGGACGATGCCCGATCGTCCGATCCCGAGCCCGCGCCAGCAGAGCCAGGCGGCGGGCAGGAAGAGCCCGAACGCGAGCAGCTGACCGCCGATCTGGGTGCGAAGCGTGGTCTCCGAGCGAAGGACGAGCTCGACGGTCACCAGGCCGATCCCGAGCGCCGAGACAGCGACGACAGGTGAGAGTCGAGAGAGCTCGATGCCCCGCGACCGCGGGGCTG
>JACCUU010000309.1 GCA_013811645.1 Actinomycetota bacterium
CGAAGGAGCATCCAGGGATTCAGTCACAAGGTGCCGTGACCTGTCAAGCGCGCACCACACGTTGAGGCAGACCGAGTCCGTAGCGGCCGCGAAAGCGGACGCCTTCAGGGATTTTCGCGCGACTGAA
Source organism: Actinomycetota bacterium (assembly GCA_013811645.1). Taxonomy (GTDB): domain Bacteria; phylum Actinomycetota; class Thermoleophilia; order Gaiellales; family Gaiellaceae; genus GMQP-bins7. The sequence goes on from JACCUU010000309.1 coordinate 128, forward strand.
GTCCGCGCTAGCGGATTCCAGTCCGGCGCAAACTGAGAGCGCTGGTAGCGTCGCCCTCCGATGGCGGCCTTCGACGCGGTCTTCGTGGGTGCCGGAATCAACTCCCTCGCCGGAGCCGCACTGCTCTCGAAGGCCGGCTGGAACGTATGCGTGCTCGAGCGAAGCGACGAGCCGGGAGGCTGCATCAAGACATCCTCGGACTTCACTGCGCCGGGTTTCACGCACGAAGTCCTGGCATCGTGGCATCCGCTCTGGACCGGCTCGGCGGCCTACGCGGAGCTGAAGGACGACCTCGACGCGCGCGGCGTCGAGTACCTGAACACGGATCTTCCAACGGGCTCGGCGTTCCCCGACGGCTCGAGCGTCTTCCTCACGACCTCGCTCGAGCAGAACATCGCGGAGCTCGAGCGGCACGCGTCCGGGGACGGAGAGTCGTGGCAGGCGATGTTCGAGAGCTTCTTGCAGAACGCCGATCTCTCGTTCGGCATCCTCGGCACGGAACTCTGGTCACCCGCGGGCCTTGGGCTCGGGAGGCAGGCTCTGCGGCGCTTGGGACGCCGCGGCGTCCTCGCATACACCGGGACGATGCTCTCGACCTGCCGAGACTGGCTCGGGGGCACCTTCGAGTCGGACGCAGCGCATGGGCTGCTCGCCCCGTGGGTGCTACACACGGGGCTCGGCCCGGATCAGGCGACGTCGGGCTTCATGACGCAGGTGATCGCCTGCGCGCTGCAGCTCGGTGGCATGCCCGTCCCGAAGGGGGGCGGCGTGAAGCTGGTCGAGGGTCTCGCCGAAATCGTGCGCGATGCGGGCGGCGAGCTGCGCATGGGAGCCGAGGTAGAGCGAGTTCTCGTCTCGGGCGGCCGGGCTCAGGGCGTGCGTCTTGCGGGAGGAGAGACGATCAAAGCGGAACAGGCCGTCGTCGCGGCCGTGACGCCGACGCAGCTCTACGGCAATCTGCTCGGTGCGACCGAGACTCCGGCCGACCTCCAGCGTGCCGCCGGTCGTTATCGATACGGACGCGGCGGGATGCAGATCCACATCGCAATGTCCGAGCCGCCTGATTGGTACGGAGACGACCGCCTTGCGCGCACCGCGATCGTGCACCTGACTCCTGGCCTGGACGGCGTCTCTCGCGCGGTGAACGAAGCCGAGCGCGGGCTTCTGCCGGCGGAGGCGACGATCGTCTGCGGCCAGCCGCTCGCAGTCGATCCGTCGCGCGCACCGGACGGCTCGTGGATCGTATGGATCCAACTTCAGGAGCTACCAGCTGGGCGCATCAAAGGCGACGCGGCGGGCGAGCTCGACATCGGCGACGGCTCGTGGACCGAGAAGCTGCGCGAGGCGTACGCGGATCGCATCGTGGCCCGCGTCGGCCGTCACGTTCGAAACCTCGAGAGCGCGACGATCCAGCGCGTGGCTTTCTCGCCGCCTGACATCACCGCGCTGAACGTCAACCTCGTCCACGGAGACATCTACGGCGGCTCGTGCGCCCTCGACCAGAACCTCCTGTTCCGCCCGCTCGCGCAAGCTCCCGGACACTGCACTCCGGTGGAGAGCCTCTGGCACATCGGTGCATCGACGCACCCAGGCCCGGGACTCGGCGCGGGCTCCGGCTACCTGGTCTACAGGGAGCTGACGAAGGCGTCCCTGCCTCGCCGCGCACTCGCGCGCGTCCCGGCCGTCGGACATCGCTTGCGACAGTCAGTTGCAAGGCGGTCATGAAGCTTTCTCTGTCCGAGATCTCCACCGTGAACGCGTCCTTTGCAGAGGACGTGGCCGCCTACGCCTCGGCAGGGTTCGACGGCATTGGAATCTGGGAGATGAAGCTTCCGGCCGAGGACGACTCGAACCTGGGTCTGCTCCGAGAGGCCGGGATCGCGGTCGCGAACTGCGTTCCGACGGTGCCATCGATCCTACCGCTGCGACTCTCCGGAATGGAGGGGCCGCCCGATCCCAAGGAACGCGTCGCGGCGCTCCGCGAAAGCATCCGCCGACTCGCGGCCTTCGCGCCCGAGTCGGTGCTCTGCCTCACCGGTGCGGTTGGAGATCTCGACCCGACCGAGGCCCGCGAGCTCGTCGTCCAGGGGCTTCGCGAGGTCGCGGCCGCCGCCCGCGAGGCGGGTGTTCGTCTCGGCCTCGAGCCGGCTGGGGCCTCCGTCTCGTTTGTCGCAACCGTGGCCGAGACGCTCGAGCTGCTGGACGAGGCGGAGCTCGACGACGTGGGCGTGATGGCGGACACGTACCACCTCTGGGATGAGACGCCGGAGGCGCTCGCGGCGATCGTGGGGCGCGTGACGGGACTTCACGTCGCGGATGTTCCGCGCGAGCCCGGCCGTGACGATCGTGTCCTCCCAGGCGAAGGTGGCACCCGCTCGGCCGAGCACGTCCAGGCGCTGCTCGAAGCGGGCTGGG
>JACCUU010000011.1 GCA_013811645.1 Actinomycetota bacterium
TCCCGCGTTGAAGAAGGCCGCCCGCGTCTCGCCCGAGATCGGAACGAGATCGCCGAGCCGCTCGGCGAGCTCGACGTAGAGCTCGTACGCAACCACCGTGAAGTCCGTGTGGACGAACCGCTCGGCCTGCTCCGCGATCGCCTGCACCACCTTCGGATGCCCGTGGCCGACGTTCATCACGCCCACGCCTCCGACGAAGTCGACGAACGTGTTGCCGTCGACATCGATGATCGTCGATCCACGCGCGTCCGCGGCCACGACCGGTGTGTGAACCCGTAGTGGCCTCGCTACGGCGTGGGCTTCGCGTTCCAGAATCTCTCGCGCGCGCGGGCCTGGAATCTCGGTTCGAAGCTCGATGACTCTCGTCGTCGCCACAGACGGAGCCTACGCGGCACGGCGTACGGCGCATGCATCCTCCCGACGACATGGATCTCCAAGACCTCGACCCCGACCCGATTGCCGCACTCCGAGACTGGCTGCGAGAAGCCGCGGACGCGCCGCTCTCCGAGGCGATGACCCTGGCGACGGCAAGTGCAACCGGCCGGCCTTCAGCCCGAATGGTGCTACTGCGGGGACTCGACGAGCGCGGGCTCTTCTTCTTCTCGAACCGGACGTCGCGCAAGGGCAAGGAGCTCTGCGAGAACCCGAATGCGGCGCTGGTCTTCCACTGGCCGGAGCTCGGACGACAGGTCCGGGTCGAGGGCCACGTCGAGGAGGTCGAGCCCGAGGTCTCGGCTGCCTACTGGGAGAGCCGGCCGCGAGGCAGCAGGATCGCCGCCTGGGTATCGCCGCAATCCGAGCCGGTGGAGGGCCGGGCGGAGCTCGACGCACGCTACGCGGAAGCCGAAGCACGATTCGGGGACGGCTCCGTCCCGCTGCCGGACTTCTGGAGCGGCTACCGGGTCGTCCCGGAGACGTTCGAGTTCTGGACGCATCGCGAGAACCGGCTGCACGACCGGATTCGCTATCGGCGAATCGACGAGGGGTGGAAGCGCGACCGCCTCGCGCCGTAGAGGCCGGCAGTTACGGCGGAGTGAGCGTGCCGTCCGTGTACACACCGGAGGCGTTCCAGATCAGGTAGCCCTTCGCCCCGGCGAGACGCGCGGAGTAGATCTGGGCACGCACCTCGTCGACACCGTACGGGGTCGTGAAGCTGAAGTCCTGAACCCACGGGAGCAGAAGCGCGTCGCGTCCCTGAAGCGCGCGGTTGAAGCGGCGGAGCGCGCGCGCGACGGTCGCGCCCGGCGACGCGCCAGGGTCGGCCAGGCCGAGCTCGCCGTCGCCGAACAAGGACGGATAGGTCATCGCATACACCGCATCGAGGTGCGGAGCCATGCGTCGCGGTATCTGACCGATGCCCATGTCTCGCATCGCCGAAAGCCCGAACACCGCAGCCGAGACGCGTACGCCGAGCGGCTCCAGCCGGTTGCGGGCGTAGCGCACGAACGCGGGAGCGGCATCGTTCTTCCGCATGCTCGCGGGGCGACTGGAGTACACGGCTCCGTCGACGTCACCGTCGGACGGGAACCGCACGTAGTCGAACATGATCTCGTCGAACCCGGCCTTCGCTGCCGCGATCGCGATGTCCACGTTGTACTCCCACACGCGGCGGTCGTACGGGTTCGTCCAGCCGAGCCCGGCGGAGTCCTCCCAGACCGAGCCATCGCTTCGTCGGATGGCGAGGTCGGTGCGGCCGTGGGAGAGCACGGGATCCTCGAATGTCACGATCCTCCCGATCAAGTACAAGCCGCGGTCATGGACAAGCTTGGCGGCCGCCCGCGGGTCGTAGAAATCGCGGGTTGCCCCCACCTTCTGTGCCAGCTGCAACGAGCTCGCGGTGAATCCGATCTGACCGTTCTCATCCTTGACATCGAGCTCGATCGCAGTCAGGCCGTCACGCTCGAGATCGACGTACTCCTCGAGCTTGCCGGGCAGCGATGCGAGGCCCATCGTCACGTGCACCCCACGGATCTCGACCGGGAGAGGCCTCGGGCCCGATCCCGAGACTGTGAGCCCTTCTGCGCCATCCGGCTGATCCGAGGCAGGTTCCGTCCCGTCGGCGACGAGCTGGGCTCCGAGCCCGAGCACAGCGACCGCCGCGAGCAGTGCTCCGATCAACGCCGCGCGCTGCCGGCGCTTTCGGCGCCGCACCGCTGCCCGACGGCCACGAAACCGCTCGTTCGGGTCGATGGGTGGAAATAGCATCGACACCAGGGGGAAAGACCTTACCGCAGTCGAGAGCGCCCGTGCCCGTCGACCAGGCCACTAAGTAACAGACTGTTACAAGGGAGCCGGGTCGTAGAATCGCCCGCGTGGTTCTCTCCGACCGAACGATCAGGCGACTGATCGGCGAGGGTCGCATCGGCATCGATCCCTTCGAGCCGGCGCTGATGCAGCCGTCGAGCCTCGACGTTCGGGTCGACCGCTACTTCCGCGTGTTCCGAAACTCGCGCTACCCGTACATCGATGTGAAGGCGGAGCAGGAGGGCCTGACCGAGCTGGTCGAGGCCACAGGCGACGAGGCGTTCATCCTGCACCCGGGCGAGTTCGTCCTCGGCTCGACCCTCGAGCGGGTGACGCTGCCGGACGATCTCGTGGCTCGACTAGAGGGCAAGAGCTCGCTCGGCCGGCTGGGGCTGCTCATTCACTCGACCGCCGGCTTCATCGACCCAGGGTGGGACGGTCACGTGACGCTCGAGCTGTCGAACGTCGCCAATCTCCCGATCACGATCTACCCCGAGATGAAGATCGGCCAGCTCTCCTTCGTCCAGCTGACGGAGCCCGCCGAGCGGCCGTACGGGTCGGAGGGCATCGGCTCGAAGTACCAGGGCCAGCGCGGGCCGACCCCGAGCCGGTACTGGCAGAACTTCCGCGACAGCTGAGGGCTGAGGTCAGGCTTCCGCCTGACCCGGTATGAGGTCGTCGAACACCGTAAGAGCGGGGTCAGCCTTCAACCTGACCCCGGGTGCTACGACGCAGGTGGTTCGCAGTTCGCCGGCTCGTTGCCACCCAGCCTCGACAGGAGCGCCGCCAGGTCGTCGAGCTCGTGCTCCTCGTATCGTGCGCAGAAAAGGTCGTCGACCTGCGCGAAGTGAGTGGTCGCCGCGTCGCGCAGCTTCTCGAGCCCGGCGTCGGTCAACACCGCGTGGACTACCCGCCGGTCGCCCGGACACGAAGCTCGCTCGACGTAGCCAGCTTGCTCGAGGCCGTCGAGGAGCCGCGTCATCCCCGACGCGGTGAGCAGTAGCTCGCCAGCGAGGTCGACCCGCCGCAGGCGCCGGTCTGCAGCCTGCCCGAGGCGTAGCAGAACTTCGAAGTCGCTGATCGTGAGCCCGTGATCGGCGCTCAGCTGAGCGTTCAAGTGGCGTGTCGCCGAGGCATGCGCGCGCATCAGCGAGACAAACGCTTGTGCGGCCAAAGGTTGAGTTCTCAATACTTGACTAGACACGTATTCTCCCGCTATGGTTGCTTGCGTACTCAATAATAGCGCACGCAAAGGAGTGTTTCCCATGACCATCGTTGCAGACACCTCGGCCACCCTCATCCCGACCGGCACGTGGTCGATCGACCCCGTCTGGTCGGCGCTCGAGTTCGAGATCGAGAAGCTCGGTCTCGTGACCGTGAAAGGCCGCATACCCGGCTTCACCGGAACGATCCAGGGCGGCGCATCGCCGTCGATCGCCGGAAGGGTCGACGCGTCAACGATCACGACCTTCGACGAGACCCGGGACGGGCACGTCCAGGCACCCGACTTCTTCGACACCGACCGATACCCGGAGCTCCGCTTCGAGTCGACGGCCGTCGCAACCAACGGTGACGAGTTGATCGTCGAAGGCGACCTCACCATCAAGGATGTCACCAAGCCCATCGAGCTCAAGGGCCGCTTCGTCGGGGCCGGTGTCGACCCGTACGGAAACGACCGGATCGGCCTCGAGCTTGCCGGCACTGTCGACCGTACCGAGTTCGGGCTCAACTGGAACGCGCCCCTTCCCGGCGGCGACTTCCTGCTGCCGAACGAGGTCGTCCTCAGGGCCACGCTCGCGGCGGTCAAGGCGGCCTGACGTGAGAATCCTGGCCATCTCCGGCAGCCTGCGCGCGGAGTCGTACAACACGGGTCTAGCGCGCGCGGCCGTCGAGCTCGCGCCCGAAGGCGTCTTCGTGGATCTCTACGACGGCCTGGCGCTGCTTCCGCCCTACGACCAGGATCTGGACGAGGGCGAATCCGAGCCCCCGGCTGCGGCGCTCGACTTTCGTGAGCGGATCGAAGCGGCCGACGCGCTCTTGATCGTCACGCCCGAGTACAACGGCTCGATCCCCGGGGTCCTGAAGAACGCGATCGATTGGGCCTCAGCGCGGCACCGGGGAAGCTCGTTCAAGAACAAGACGGTCGCGATCGCCGGCGCGACCACCGGTCAGTACGGAGCGATCTGGGCGCAGCAGGATCTGCGCAGGGTGCTCGGCATCTGCGGCGCCCGAGTGATCGAGGACGAGCTGCCGGTGTCGACGGCACATCAGCGGTTCGACGAACGCGGCGTTCTGGCCGACCCACTGGTTGGCGAGCGTCTGCGCGCGCATCTTGCGGCACTCGTCGCCGAGGCGGCGCCGATCGCGGTCGCAGCCTGATCCTGCGACAACTCGAGAAATGAAGAGGGGCCGCGCGAAGCGGCCCCTCTCACTTACGGTGACCAGCGTTGAAGTAGTAGAGGCGCTTCTCGGCACGGACTCCTCTTTCGAGGCAAAACCCGTGCGGCGCGAGTCGCGAGCCCCCTACGCTGGCTAGGCGGTTCCCGGTGGTCCCGGGGGCACGCCTCTACCCGCTGGTACCTCCGCTGCCCGTACAGTCATCAATCAAGCCGGACCACCTCCTTTCCGCGGTAGCGAAAGCATACGCACTTCATGCGGATGGATGCGGCCGCAGATGTCACCGACTCGGGAGGGCGGATGCCGACCCCTATCCAGAGCATCGGCCAGATCGCCGTCAACACCCAAGATCTGCAAAGGGCGGTCGCCTTCTACCGCGACGCCCTCGGTCTCGGCTATCTGTTCGAACCGGGCCGCTCGCCTTCTTCATGTGCGGAGACGTGCGACTCATGCTCTCCGTCGCGGAGAGCCCCGAGTTCGACCATCCGAGCTCGATCCTCTACTCCGCGTCGACGACATCCACGCGGCGCGAGCGGAGCTCGCCGGCCGAGGCGTTCGTTCGACGACGAGCCGCGCCTGATCGCGCAGATGCCCGACCACGAGCTGTGGATGACCTTCTTCCGCGATCCCGACCGGAACGTGCACGGCCTGATGAGCGAAGTCAGGGCGCCTTGAGAATGGTTGTCAGCTCGAGTCCCCGGTCCAGCGGGACCGTGACGCTCGAGAGCGACGGGTCAGCTTGGCGCGAAGCCGAGTACGCGGCGAGCGAATCCGCATGCGAGAGGACGTTGTCCGCGACGACGATCGCTCCGGGCTCGAGGAGCGGCAGCGCCAGCGCAAAGAGCTCCTCGTAATCCTCCTTCTCGGCATCCAGGAACACGAGATCGAATACGTCCGCGGTTCCGCGCAAGGTGGCGAACGCATCTCCTTGGACGAGCTCGGCCCAATCCTCAAGACCTGCCTCGGCGACGTTCGCCTGCCACGCGGCGCACTTCTCGGGGTCTTGCTCGAGCGAGACGACTCGACCGCCGAGACCCCGAGCGCCGGCGGCCAGCCAAATCGTTGAGTAGCCCCGCGACCCGCCGATCTCGAGCACCTCGACTCCGGCTTGCGCCGCGGCGAGCGCGAACAGGAAGCGTCCCGTCGTTGGCTCGACCTGCCGCGAGCGGCTGCGCGCCGGAGCGCCCACGTCGCGTTCCGCCCGATCCTCGTCTTCCAGGCGAGCAAGAACGGCGAGCACCCGATCGTCGAGCATCACAAATCCTCGACCTCGACCACGATCATCCCGTCCCGTAACGAGACGGGGTAGACCGGGACCGCCTCGAACGCGGGAAACGTCATCGGGATGCCGGTCTCGAGGTCGAAGCGCGACCCATGACGCGGGCACACGACGACGCAGAGCTGGGGCTCCCAATCTCCCTCGCAGAGTGGCCCGTCGTCGTGCGAGCAGCGGTCCTCGATCGCATGAAGCCTGCCCGCGCAGTTGTAGACGCCGATCGTCAGCGTGCCGGCGGGAACAAGCCGCATGGCGCCAGCCGGCAGCTCCTCGACCGGACAAACGTCGATCTCCAGCATCTAGTGGTTCCCGCTAGTCGAGCACGAGGTCGCGCGTCGACGTTCCCCATTCCGTGGGAAGCGGCGTGCCCTTTGCTTTGTGCAACGCGACCTTGATCACCCCGAGGCCAAGGATCGCGCACTTGAGACGCACCGGCGTTAGCGGTATTCCGAGCTCGTCGAGCAGCTCTTCGTTCGGCATCTCAGCCACCTGGAGCGCGGTCTTTCCCTTGACGAGGTCGGTGAGCATCGAGGTCGCTGCCTGGCTGATCGCGCAGCCCCGGCCGTCGAAGCCGACCTCCTCGATCACGTCGCCCTCGCCGAGCCGGACCGAGACGGTCACCTCGTCCCCACACAGCGGGTTCTGACCTTCCGCGCGCGCATCGGCAGGGTCGAGCAGACCGTGGTTCCGCGGGTTCTTGTAGTGATCCAGGATCAGCTCTCGGTAGAGCTGGTCGAACTCGCTCATCCGAGCGACTTCTTCACCTTGTGGAGGCCGTCGACGAGGCGGTCGACCTCCTCGGGAATCGAGTACACGTAGAAGCTCGCCCGCGTGGTGGCGCTGACCCCGAGCCGGGTCATCAAAGGCTGGGTGCAGTGATGGCCCCCTCGCACTGCGACGCCCTCCCAGTCGAGCAGCTGCGCGACGTCATGCGGATGGACGCCGTCGATGTTGAACGAGATGATCCCGGCACGACGGTCGGCCGGCGGTCCATACACGGTGACCCAGTCGAGCTCGGCCAGACGGCCCATCGCATACGTGACGAGCTCGTGCTCGTGGCGCTCGATCGCCTCCAGACCGATCTCCGAGATGTATTCGACGGCCACTCCGAAGCCGTACGCCTCCGCGATCGCGGGCGTCCCGGCCTCGAACTTGTACGGGAGCTCGTTCCAGGTCGTCTTGTCGATCGAGACGGAGCGGATCATCTCGCCGCCGAGGTTGAAGGGCGACATCTCCTCGAGCAGCTCCCGCCGTCCCCAGAGCGCGCCGACGCCGCTCGGACCGCACATCTTGTGCGAGGAGAACGCCAGGAAGTCGCAGTCGAGCGCCTGCACGTCGAGCGGGCGGTGCGGAGCTGCCTGGGCCGCGTCCACGACCATGATCGCTCCCTGGTCGTGCGCCCACGCTGCGAGCTTCTCGACCGGATTGACGGTTCCGAGCGAGTTGGACACGAGGTTGTTGGCGACGACCTTGATACGGCCCTGGCGCGCCAGCCCGTCGAGCGCGTCCAGCTGCAGCTCGCCCTGGTCGTCGATCGGGATATGGCGGAAGCTGGCTCCCGTTCGCTTGGCGATGTACTGCCAGGGAACGAAGTTCGAGTGATGCTCGAGCTCGGTGACGACGACAACATCGCCCTTCCCGAGATTGTCGAGCCCCCAGGCGTAGGCAACGAGGTTGAGAGCCTCCGTCGAGCTGCGTGTGAAGATGATGTCTCGCTCCGACGGCGCGTTCACGAACGCCGCGATCTTCTGGCGGGCACCTTCGAAGCCCTCGGTGGCGCGCTCTGCAAGCCGGTAGACGCTTCGATGGACGTTGGTGTACGAGTGCTCGTAGAACTCCCGCATCGCATCCAGGACCTGGCGTGGCTTCTGCGTCGAGACCGCCGAGTCGAGATAGGCGAACGGCTTCCCGTTCACGAGCTCCTCCAGGTACGCGAAGTCAGCCCGGATGCGCTGAACGTCGAGCTTCGGTTCTGTTGTTACGGCCACACGCTCATCGTACCCCCGGCAAGTCGGCTCACCCGAGCTCGACCTTGCCGTTCGTCGCGGCGCGCTCGGCCGCGCTTCGCTGGCGCTCGACGGCGACCGCCGCTTCCTCGAGCAGCTCGCACACACGTTCCAGCCGGACGTTCTCCGACGTCTCGGCGAGGAGTTCGAGCTTCGCCTCCGCCGCGAGCTCCACGCGCGCAGCCAGGGCGTACGAAAGCTGAGGGGTGCCGGGCTCGGGCACCTGGATCTCGCTCGAGGTGAGCTCGCGGAGACGGTCGAAGAGATCACGCGCTCGTTCCTCGGTGTCCGCGTCAGCGAGGTCGTCAACGTCCTCGAGCGGCGCGGTGTCACCGGTCTGGAAGGTTCTCCCGCTCGTGAGATCGAGGAGTCTGAAGCGATCCCGTCCCTCGATCAGGACGTTCATGCGCCCGTCCTCGAAGCGGGAGAGCACCTCTACCACCACCGCGCGCGTTCCGACCTCGCGAATTCCCGCCTCGTCCGCGTACACGAGCCCGAACTCCGCCTCGTCGTCGAGGCACTCCGTGATCAGATCCTTGTAGCGCTCCTCGAAGATGTGCAGCGGCACCTGCTCGGTCGGAAGGAGCACGAGCGGAAGCGGGAAGAGACCAAGCTCGCTCATGTTTCGCGACAGAGCGCCGCGAACGCCCACATTCGCCGAGTGCCGGATTCCACGAGGGTCAGACCAGTGGCTTCGGCGCTCGAGACGAGGTCGGCCGGCGGATGGAGAAACACCCGGAAAGAGCGGCCGATGACGCGCATTCCGAGGTTCACGAGCCGGAGACCCATCCGAACCCAGACCACGTCACGCGGAAAGCTGAGAACGAGGGTACTCCGCGTGAGACGAGCCGCTCGACTCGCCAGCGCGATGCCGTCCGGCGAGCAGCAGACGACGCGATTCAGAAGCACCACGTCGGCGTCCTCGACAGACTCCGGGCTCTCGAGCACGTCGGCGACGCGGAATGACGTCCGCTCCTCGAATCCGCGCTCGCGTGCGAGCTCACGCGCGTACGGCTCCCAAGCCGCGACGAGCTCCACGATTTCCCCGTTCGCCGCTCCAGCGGCCAGGAGCTCGGACTGCATCGTTCCGATTCCTCCTCCGATCTCGAGCACGCGGGCGCCGTCGAGCCCACCTGTTGAGGCTGCGGCGATCATCCTTTGCTCGAGATCGTCCAGGCCCTTCTTGCGATGCCGCTCGAGGCTCTTGCGGGCCAGGCGCGGCTTGAAGATCTGCTCGCACGGCCCGGCGCGGCAGCAGCTCGTCACGGCGTGACGATAGCGCTACGAGGACGGCTCGAGATCGAGCGCGCCCGAGTTGATGCAGTAGCGCTTACCCGAAGGACCCGGGCCGTCGTCGAAGACATGCCCGAGATGACCGCCGCACGTGGCGCATGTGACCTCGGTGCGAACCATCCCGTACGTGACATCGGTTTCGGTGACGACGCTCTCGAGCTCCGCGGGCTCCACGAAGCTCGGCCAACCCGTACCGGATTCGAACTTGGCCTCAGAGCGGAAGAGCTCCGATCCGCAGCCGGCGCACCGATAGATCCCGGGCGAATGCTCATCGTTATAGGCGCCGGTGAAGGCGCGTTCTGTCCCCTTGCGTCTCAGGATCTCGTACTGCTCGCCGGTCAGCCGATCCTGCCACTCCGCGTCTGTCAACTCGAGCTTTTCGGTCATGCGTCCAGAGTAGCGTTACCGTCCCGAGATGGACGCCGATGCCGTCGAGATCCGAGTCCTGGGCTGCCTGGTCGAGAAGCAGCGGACGACGCCAGACGCCTATCCGCTGTCATTGAACGCGCTCAGGCTCGCGTGCAACCAGTCGACGAACCGCGATCCGGTAGTCGACTACGACGAGTCGATTATCCGCTCGGCGCTCGAACGGCTCTCGCGGAAAGGCTGGACGCGGCTGGCCAGTGGCGCCGGAAGCCGCGCTGCGAAGTACCGGCACCTGTTCGATCAGGCCGTCGGCGTCTCGCCGGCCGAGCTCTCGCTGCTGTCGGTGCTGATGCTGCGAGGGCCGCAGACTCCGGGCGAGCTGAAGCAGCGAGCCGAGCGAATGCATCCGTTTAGGTCGCTCGCCGAGATCGAGGAGGTTCTCGCGGGGCTCATCGAGCGGGAGCTCGTCGCTCGGGCCGCGCGGCGGCCGGGGCAGAAGGAGGAGCGCTACTCGCAGCTGCTCGGAGTCGGCGCGACGACTGAGTCGCACGCCGCGCCAGGTCCTGCATCCGACGATGATCGTTTCAGCGAGCTCGACAGGCGCGTGGCAGCGCTCGAGACGGATCTCGCGTCGCTGCGGGGCGAGTTGGGAGCGCAGCAACCTCGAGAGCGGGGTCAGGCTGAAGCCTGACCCGCTCGCCCGGTTGTCGCACGTCAGCTCTGCGGGATGCGCGCTTCGAGCGCGGCTGCCAATGCCTCGCGCACCGGCTCGAGCTCGACGCGGTCGAGCACGTCCTGGAAGAA
>JACCUU010000046.1 GCA_013811645.1 Actinomycetota bacterium
GCCGCCGAGCTGATTCCGAGAGGGCTCGGAATCGCCGCGCCCGTCGCAGCGCGCTAGCGAATGACGAGAGCCGGGCTCGCGAGCCGGCTTGCCGGGTGCCACAGCCGCAGCTTCGAGCCCTTCGGCACACTGAGCGACCGCCGCAGATAGCCACGCCGGTCCGTCAGCGCTGCTCCGCCGACGGCCACCCACCGTCCACCGCTCGAGCGCTGCAGGACGTACCGCTGCGGGCCTTCGCCCGGGCGCACCTGGCCCCACACGCTCGTCTTCGTCCCGCGCCTCGCCACCTGCGCCAACGGCAGCATCGTCGCTGCGAGCGCCGGCTTCGCCGCGCCCCGAACCGTCTCGAGACCGCTCTGGAAGCGGCTGATCTCCGGCTCGTCGCGATAGAGGTAATGGATCAGCATGTCGACCTTGGGAGCGAAGTACACACGGCGAGCGGCCTCGCCGATAAAGCGCGCCTGGTCGTTCGGCGAGACACCGAACGCGTCCGGCGGATTGGTCTGGTAGGCGTACTCCGTCAGCCAGATCCGTGCGCTGGGAAAGGCCTTGCCGACGAAGACCAGCAGCCGCTCGAGAGAGGCCATCGTCAGCGTCTCGCAGACACAGCCACCCTCGTAGGGCGTATCCCCGGGGAAGACCGGATAGGGATGATGCGCGTACGCGTCGAGCCGCGCGCCTGCGGAGTCCATCGCACGGATGAAATCGACCGGTGAGAGTCCGCCCTTGCCGGCGCGCGGACCGGTGACCCCGCCGGCAACGCGTGCGCGCGGATTGACGGCTTTGATGCCGCGGTAGCCGGGATTGAGGATCTGCGCGACGTACGTTCGCGCCGAAGCGGGCTTGAGCCAGATCGGCTTGTTCGGCTCGTTCCACATGATCCACTTCGATACGTACGGGTAACGATCGGCCGCCGCCGCGGCAAATCGCTGGAAGTCATCTCCGCGGAGCGGCGCGACATTGGGCCCTTCGTCGCCGTTTGCCCAGCTGGGCGTCCCCCAGAGGGTGACGACGGGCTCGAGCCCACGAGCCCGAAGCGCGCTCAGGAGACGATCTGCACGCGCCCAGCTGTACCGACCCTCGGTCGGCTCTGCACGGTGCCAGTTGAGCGTTACCCGAACGACGTCGATGCCGAGCCGGTCGAGCTTCGCGGTGCGGTCGGAGATCTTCCCCGGCCCGAATTCCAGCCACGCGTCGTCCTGGATGCCGAACTGCACCCCCGGCGCCCCGTGCGCAGTGCCGGCGAAGACTCCGAGAGCGCACGCGCAGACGACGATGACCCCGAGGATCCTCACGCTCCATGCATACCCGATCAGCGGGGCCATAACCGGCGACTTCAGGAGTTCCTTACGAGATCTGTTTCGAGCGTGAACGGCGCTAACGCTCGCCGGCAAGGAAGAAGGCGATGACGACGACGACGTAGCCGAGGAGCAGGAGCACCCCGCGCAACCGACTCGTGTGGCCGTTGAACAGGACGGCTGTCGTGAATAGGAGCGAGCCGCCGAGAGCGGCGATCTCGACCGGGCGAAAGCTGAGCGCGAGCGGGTCGATCAGCCAGGAGATGAGCGCGACGGCCGGTATCAGGAAGACGGCAACCTGTGCCGCCGAGGAAAGCGCGATCTCTCCCGCGAGCGCGATCTTCCCCCGAAAGGCCACGACGACCGCTCCACCGTGCTCGGCCGCGTTTCCGACGATGGCAACGATGACCGCGGCTACGAAGAACTCACTCAGCCCGGCCTTCTCGGAGAAGACCTCGAGCGAGCCGACGAGGATCTCGGCGACGATCGCCGTCGTGACCGTCGCCAGAGCCAGGGCCAGGAGCGCTGCCCTGAACGACCAGCCACTGATCTCCTCGCCGCTCGCAATGTGACGAGTGCGGTGCCGCCGCAACGAGAACCACGTGACACCGACATAGACGACCAGAAGCACAATCGACACCGGCACCGAGAGCGCCGCGAGCGAGTCTCGGTCGGGGTCGCCCTCCCAGCTCGGAATCGCCGGGATGAGGAACATGAGGGTTGCGAACCCGAGCAGCCCGAACGCGAGGAAGCTCGAGAAACGATCGAGCTGGCCTCGTCCACCCGCGACCAGCGATGCACCGAGCACGAGCAGCAGGTTCGAGACGACGCTGCCCGTGAGAGATCCGCGCACGACCTCCGTCAGCCCCTGGTTGACGGCGATCAGCGCGATGATCAGCTCAGGCGCGTTGCCGAATGTGGCGTTCAAGAAGCCGCCGATGCCGGGTCCGGTGTGCTCGGCTGCGTGCTCGGTGGCCTCGCCGATAAGCCAGGCGAGTGGGATCAGCGCCAGCGCCGAGATGACGAACTCCAACGTGGGTGGGAGGTCTGCGAGGTAGTGAAGGCCGATCGCGATGGGCGCGACGGCGAGGGTTGCGAAGAGAATGCGACGGACCATCGGGTGCGAAACCTATCCGGCGCGGAGCATCGAGTCCGCGACGAGCGGCCGCGTCTCGTCGCCGCATTGCCTGAAACTTCCCCGTTTGTCAAGTCTTGCGGGCGGACCCACCAGAGGAACACAATCCGCCCATGAGCGAGATCGCAGCGGAGGTCGGACTCCCTCTCCGGGCCCAGGACGAGGTCGAGTGCCGCCACTGCGCCGTTCACTGCGAGAAGGTCGTCTACCCGGGCGCGTGCCTGCGGATGGGCTGCCCGTTCGTCTACGCGTATGAGGCTTGGGGCCGTACCTATATGGGTTGCCTGCAGAAGGTCTTTGCCGTCGAGATCGACCTCTCGCTACTCGAGGCCGCAGAGACCGAGCGTGGCGGGTTCGGGGCCGTAAGGGCCCGACGCGCGCCGCTGCCGATGTGCGAGACGGAAGTGATCTCGACCTACAGCGGCCGTGAGGACGACCTCGGCTGCCGCAACCCCGAGTTCTACGAGCTGCCGCGAGAACGTGCGACGTTCCGCGTCTTCGCTCGCATCACGGACTCCAGCTAACTCGGGCGCTTTCGTCGCCGGCCGCGGCGGTGCAGCTCTCGCAGAAGGTCGATGTCTGCGGAGCTGAGTCCATCTTCCGGCCAGGTCTCGAGCACCGCGGGGAGGTCTCGGAAGGCGGGATGCCCGAGAAAGGTCGCCAGTCCGTCCCCCAGGAGGCCTCCCGCGACGACGTCGTGACGGTCGCGATTCGAGCCGAGCGGTGTCTTGGAGTCGTTCACATGCAGGACGCGAAGGCGCTCGAGCCCGAGGCGCGAGTCGAGATCCTCGAGCGCCGCCTCGAGAGTCGCCGCGTCCGTGACGTCTACTCCGGAGGCCCACCAGTGACAGGAGTCGAGGCAGACGCCGAGGCGCGGATGCCCGTCGAGCGCATCGCACAGGGCGGCGAGCTCTGCCACCGAGCGGCCGATCGTGCCGCCCGCACCGGCGGCGTTTTCGAGACACAGCCAGAGCTCGTCGGTCGTGAGCTCGAGCAGCTCGCGGAGAGCTGGCGTCACCTTCTTCACGGCAGCGTCGAAGCCGTAGCCGAGGTGCGAGCCGACGTGGAAGACGACTGCGTCGGCTTCGATCGCTCGGGCTGTCTCCATCGTCGCCTGCAGCGCGTCGAACGATTTCGTCCGAATCGCACGGTCGCGGTTCGCAAGGTTTACGAGGTACAGCGCATGACAGGAGACGTGCCGGACCCGCGCCTGCCGCCTGCGCGTCCGAAAGCGCTCGAGCTCCTCGGGCGCGTGCTGTGTCGGCTTCCACATCCGCGGGCTCTGGGTGAATACCTGCACCGCGTTGCCGCCGATCTCCTCGATCCGGTCGATCGCCTTCGAGATGCCGCCTGCCGCGGAGACGTGGGCGCCGAAAAGCACGTCGATACGCTACGCGCGTGTCCGTCCGCGTCCGCATGGCACCTTCTCCCACCGGCTTTCTTCACATCGGAGGCGTGCGCACCTTCCTCTTCAACTGGCTGTTCGCACGCGGCCGCGGGGGAGAGTGCCTGCTGCGGATCGAGAACACCGACACGAGCCGCGAGGTCGCCGAGTCGGTGGCGCAGATCGAGCGCTCGCTTCGCTGGCTCGGCATCGACTGGGACTCCGAGACGACCTTTCAGCTCGACCGGCTCGAGCGTGCCCAGGAGGAGGCTAGAAGGCTGGTCGCCGAAGGAACGGCCTACGAAGACGAGGGAGCGGTGCGCATCCGCATGCCCGACGATGGCTC
>JACCUU010000050.1 GCA_013811645.1 Actinomycetota bacterium
ACCGAGACGTTCGACGGAGGCGCGGTCGTTCAGGTGACGCCGACTGCAGTTGCCGAGATGCCGGGTGGCGCGGAGGTGACGCTCGACGGCGAGACCTTCGAGCTCGAGCACGGCTCGGTGGTCATCGCCGCGATCACGTCTTGCACGAACACGTCCAATCCGGCCGTGATGGTCGGAGCGGGTCTCCTCGCCAAGAATGCCGTCGACCGCGGCCTCTCCCGCAAGCCCTGGGTGAAGTCGAGCCTGGCGCCGGGGTCGAAGGTGGTGACCGAGTACTACGACAAGGCCGGACTGACGCCGTACCTGGAAGAGCTCGGCTTCCATACCGTCGGCTACGGCTGCACGACCTGCATCGGGAACTCGGGTCCGCTTCCGGAGCCGATCTCGCAGGGGATCACCGATGGTGACCTCGTGGTGTGCGCCGTGCTGTCCGGGAACCGCAACTTCGAGGCGCGGATCCACTCCGAGGTGAAGGCGAACTACCTCGCCTCTCCTCCGCTCGTGGTCGCGTACGCCCTCGCCGGGCGCATGGACATCGATCTCACGACCGAGCCGATCGGCGTGGGCTCGGACGGCGAAGACGTGTTCCTGTCCGACCTCTGGCCGTCCCCCGCGGACGTGCGCGAAACGGTCGCCGGGGCGATCGGCGAGGAGATGTTCCGCGCGATCTATGCCGACGTCTTTACCGGCGACGACACCTGGCGCGAGCTGCCCGTTCCCGAGGGCGAGCTCTTCGCGTGGGATCCGGATTCGACCTACGTGCGCCTGCCCACCTACTTCGACGGCATGCCGAGCGAGCCAGGTGTTGTCGACGACGTCGTCGGCGCGCGCTGTCTCGTCTCCGTAGGCGACTCGGTCACGACCGACCACATCTCACCCGCGGGGTCGATCAAGCTCGACTCGCCGGCGGGCAAATACCTGATCGAGAACGGCGTCGAGCGGAGGCAGTTCAACTCGTACGGCTCACGCCGCGGGAACCACGAGGTCATGGTGCGCGGCACGTTCGCGAACGTTCGGCTGCGCAACCTTCTCGTTCCAGGCTCGGAGGGAACGTGGACCGTCCATCTGCCCTCAGGGGAAGAGGCAACGATCTACGACACGGCCGAGCGCTACCGCTCAGAAGGCGTCCCGTTGATCGTGCTCGCGGGCAAGGAGTACGGGTCCGGCTCGTCGCGGGACTGGGCGGCCAAGGGGCCGAAGCTGCTCGGGGTCCGCGCAGTGATCGCCGAGACCTACGAGCGGATCCATCGCTCGAACCTGCTGATGATGGGGATCCTTCCGCTCCAGTTCCTGCCGGGAGAGACGAGCGAATCGCTCGGACTGACCGGGCGGGAGGAGTTCTCGATCCAGGGCGTCGCGAACGGCGAGGCTCGGGAGGTGACGGTACGCGCGGACGAGACGGAGTTCCGGGCACTCGTGCGCTTGGAGACGCCCCGCGAGCGCGAGTACCTCCGCCATGGAGGGATTCTCCCGTACGTACTGCGGCGCCTGCTCCGGGCCTGATTTCAGCGAAGGGTCAGGCATCAGCCTGACCCTTCGACCTTAGCTCCGCAGGAAGCGGCCGGGCGTGGACGACCACGAGCGTCGTCGTCGGCCGAGTGAGCGCGACGTAGAGCTCGCGCAAGCCCTGCCCTCCGACCGACTCTTCGACGATCAGCGCCGGCTCGACGACGATCACGTGGTCGAACTCCATGCCCTTCGCCTCGCGCGGCGTCAGCACGGAGATGCGGGTGTCGTCGAAGAGCGCAGGAGCTTCCTCCGCATCGCCGCGCAGCGAGGGCGGGGTGATCACGGCGAGAAGGCCTTCGGCGTCGGCCAACCGGGCGGCCTCCTCGTAGGCGGTCGCAAGCGGCGAGCTCGAGACGATGATGTGCGGCGGCTCCGCGCCGGCCCGATACGCCAGTGGCGGCTCCATGTCGGGGGCGATGTGCTCGAGAAGTGGAAGCGCGAAGGCCATGATCTCGCGCGGGACACGGTACGCATGGCGAAGCTCCTCGATCTCCGTTGGTTCGCCGCCCGGAAGCTGCGAAAGAAGGTCTTCCCAGTGGCGGTAGACGACAGGCCCGGTCGCCTGCGCGACATCACCGAGGAGCGTGAACGCACCCTTTGCACGACGCGCGATCATGCGCAGCTGCATGGGAGTCAGGTCCTGTGCCTCGTCCACGATCACGTGGCCGTAGCGGGGGACGCCGAGGAGCAGCGCCCTTGCCTCGTCGAGCAGCGGGAGGTCGGCCTCGCTCCAGCCGCTCTTCGTTCGACGAAGGACACGTTGCTCGTCGTCGTCGAGGACGCCAGCAGCGGCCTCCGCAAGCCGCTCGCGCGATGCCAGCAGCTGGCGAACGACCTGCTCCGGCCGCGGGGCGGGCCACACGGAGTCGAGGAAGCTCGTGAGCAATCCACCCCTGCGCAGAGTGCGCTCGACCTCTTCGAACGACCGCACCGCCAGGCCGCCGAGCCGCTCGCCGTAGTTCACGTAGAAGCGACGCAGAACGCTCATCCGAAACCGTTCGCGCGCCGCCGCGGAGACACCCAGGTCGGCGCGCGTCTCCGCGAGGAGCTCCGCCACCTCGTCTGCCTCGACGCCGACGAAGTAGCCCTCGAAACGCACCACGAGCTCCTGCGGCCGTCCCTGCGAGCGGAGCTCTACGGCTCGGCACACCACGTCGGCCAGGCGCGGGTCTCCCTTTAGCCGCTGCACTTCTGCCGAATCCGACCTCGTCACCTCAGCGCCCTCGACGAGCTCGCTGACGGCTCGCTGCTCCACGCTGTCCTCGCCGAGCGCCGGAAGCACGTGCGAGACGTAGTCCATGAAGACCGGGCTCGGCCCGACAAGCAGCACCCGGCGGAGGGTGGAGCGGTGGGCGTAGAGGAGATACGACGCTCGATGCAGGCCGACGGCGGTCTTGCCCGTGCCTGGGCCGCCCTGGATGACGAGCGGCGGCTCGGGGTCGCGAGCGATCAGGCCATATTGATCCGCCTGGATCGTCGCGACGATGTCGCGCATGCGGTCGTCGCGCGTGCGGTCGAGCTCCTCGAGCAGGAAATCGTCGACCATGGCCGCAGCGTCGGCAAGCGAGCCGTCGAGCGCTTCGTCGCTGATGGCGGTGAGCATCCGGCCCTCGACTCGAAAACGACGGCGCAGCGTGACGCCGTGGGGCTCGGCAGGAGTCGCGGTGTAGAAGGGCCGCGCCGCGGGCGCCTGCCAGTTGACGACGACTGCGCCCTCGTCGTCATCGACCCAGCGGCGGCCGACGTAGAGCGGATCCTCGGCTGCGTCGAGGTCGAGGCGGCCAAAGCAGAGGGCTCGGTCGGCATCGTCGTAGCTGCGGAGCCGCCGGATTGCCCACGCCTCGATCGCCTCGGCCGCGACGTCGGTCGCCCCGGCGCTCGCGGAGCGAACGAGCACCTCGCGCATCTGATCGAGACACTCGTAGGCGTGGTCGAGGTAGGCCTGTTCGGCGGGAAGGTCAGGGTGCGCCATCTGGCTTCCAGCCGATGAAGATCGCCCAGCCCAGATACTCGCGGCCGTGCTGCAAATAGGTGCGCTTGAAGCGCTTGTGACGGACTTCGATGTCGCGGGCGTCCGGGTCGTCGGGGTTCCTGGCCAGCCACTCGTCGCACGCTCGCCAGCGCAGCGTCTCGTAGCGATCCCAGTCGTCCTCAGAGGACGCGATCAGGGACACGACCGGAAGCCCCGAGGTCTCGAAGATCGTCACCGTGCCCTCGAGGGTTGTCCATGGGTCCGCGCGATCCTCGTAGTCGTCGGGCAGCGGGAGATGACGCCAGAAGGGCTCGCCGACGACAACGTGGCCACCCGGTCTCACCGACGGCGCAAGTGCCTCGACCGTATCGGCCAGGCTGCCGTAGACGAAGCTGGCTCCCAAACAGAGCGCGGCATCGTATTCCTCCCGCTCGAGCTCCTCGAGCGAGGCGTCGGCGCGCCGGAACGAGACGAGGTGCTCGAGGCCGCGCGCCTCCGCCTGCTCGACCGCGGCGGCCTGGAACTCGGGCGCGATCTCGACTCCGTCGATCCGGCACCCGAAGGCCTGCGCGAGGAGGAGCGCGGGCCCGCCCCGGCCCGAGGCGATGTCGAGCACGCGCGAGTCCGGCCCGAGCCGGATCCGCCTGCCGAGCAGGAGAAGCTTCTCCTCGGAAGTCGGGTTCTGGATCTCGTGGTCCCGCTCCGCGACGATGAAGTAACGCGGAATCACCGCGCCGATTCTTCCAGGTAACGTCAGCCGCCGATGGCGGCGCCCGAGCGGATCGAAGGCAGCTGGGGAATCGAGCCTGTCCCGGGCCGCCTCCGTGTCCTGGGAACGATCGACACGGGACTCCTCTGGGGGAACCTGGGCGTCTCGTTGCTCGTGATCGTGGCGGGAGCCGCACTCGTCCCGGCCCTTTCCCTCCCGCATGCCTTGCTCGCGATTCTCCTCGGCTGCGTGGTCGGAAACGCCATGCTCGGCGTCGCCGGAGCGATCGGCGCCGACGCACGCGTTCCCGGGATGGTCCTCATGCGCGCACCGCTCGGGAGGCGGGGCTCGTACCTCCCGACCGGGATAAACGTCTTGCAGGGGATCGGCTGGTCGGTGTTCGAGTTGGTCATCATCGCGACGGCGGCTGCCGCACTTTCCGACGAGCTCTTCGGGTTCCGCGCGCAATGGCTGTGGACTCTGGTCTTCGGCGCTGTCGCGCTCGTGCTCGCACTCCTCGGGCCGATCGGGTTCGTCCGGCGCTTCGTGCGCAAGATCGCCGTCTGGGCGGTGCCGTTCGCCCTCGCCTACCTGACCTGGTGGGCGCTCGACGGCGCCGATCTCGGCGCGCTCTGGGGCGCGCAAGGCGAGGGCGGGCTCTCCGTGTGGCAGGGGGCGGACATCGTGGTCGCGATCACCGTCTCCTGGGTGCCGCTGGCTGCCGACTACACGCGCTTCTCGACGAGCAGGCGCGCCGGCGGACTTGGGTCCGGGGTGGGCTACTTCGTTCCTGGTGTCTGGCTGCTCGCGCTTGGCGCGCTCCTCGTGCTCTCACGCGATCTGGGCGACCCCGCCGCCCTCCCGGCCGCAGTGGTCGCGGGAGGATTCGCGGCGATCTTGGCGCTGTTCGCGCTGCTCGTGACGGAGACGGACGAGGCGTTTGCAAACGTCTACTCCGCGTCCGTCTCATTGCAGAACCTCGCTCCGCGCGCGTCGCAGCCGCTGCTCATCGCCGCGGTCAGCGCCGTGGCGACGGCGGGCGCGCTCGTGATCGATCTCGTCAGCTACCAGTCGTTCCTCTTGCTCCTGGGCTCGGTCTTCGTCCCGCTCTTCGCAGTGCTGCTCGCGGACTGGCTGGCCGCGGGCATGCACTACACCGAGGACGACGTGTTCCAGGCGCCAAGCTGGCGACCCGGGCTCGTCGCTGCGTGGGTCGCCGGGTTCGCGCTCTACCAGTGGCTCTACCCCACCGGCCCCGCCTGGTGGGTGAAGCTCGTCGAGACGCTCGACCCGCCCGAGTGGGGTCTCGGCGCGACGGTCCCGAGCTTCCTCGCATCCTTCGGGATCGCCGCTGCAGTCATGGCGATCTCGCGCAGGAGAACCGATCGGGCCGTGCCCGTCTGAGCGACATCGCCGCATTCGGTCACCTGACGCGCGACGTCGTCGACGGGGGTGCGCCACGCTCAGGTGGTGCGGTCTTCTACTCGGCGCGGGCGTTTGCAGAGACCGCCGCGAAGGTGTCCGTCGCTGCTTCGTGCGCCGAGGTGGATCGAGCCGACCTCCTCCCACCGCTCGAGGCGTTCGGCTTGCCCGTGCGCTGGTACCCCTCGGAGACGACCGCTGCCTACAGCTTCCATTACGAGGGGAATCGGCGGATCATGCGACAGGATTCGGTGGGTGAGCCATGGTCGACCGAGCGCGCGCTCGAAGCCGCGGCGGACGCGGCCTGGGTGCACGTTGGAGCGCTCGTTCGAACGGATTTTCCGACCGAGACTCTCGCCGCGCTTGCGAGAGACGGGCGGCGCCTGCTGCTCGATGCGCAGGGCCTCGTCCGCACGGCGGCGCTCGGCCCTCTCGAGACAGATGGCAACATCGGGGAGATGCTCCGAAACGTCACGATTCTGAAGTTGAACGACGAGGAAGCCGAGACGCTCGTCGGAAGCATCGACCCGGACCGGCTCCGCTCGCTCGGTGTGCCGGAGATCCTGCTGACGCTGGGTTCTCGGGGAGCCATGGTCGTCGCCGACGAGGTCGTCGAGCGGGTGCCGGCGCACAAGATCGACGGCCCCGTCGATCCGACTGGCGCAGGCGACACGTTCTCCGCCGGATATCTGGTCGCACGCGACGCCGGAGCCGATCCGGTCGAGGCCGCTCATGCGGCAAACGATTTGGTGGGCACGTTTCTCCGCCGTGCCGTTGGCGAGAACGCGATCTAAGCGGTCTCGGACGCCAACCGGCGTCGCGCCATCTGTTCGGCCGACGGCTTGCGCACGTTCCACACGAGCCGCAG
>JACCUU010000054.1 GCA_013811645.1 Actinomycetota bacterium
GCCCCGATCATGACGGCCCTGCCTCCCACCGTCGCGATCGGCTGGATCCGGATCGTGTCAGCTGGAGTGTCGATCGAGCGGGACGCGACGATGAGCACCCAGAAGAGGACGATGCCGCCCACGAACGCGAACGCGCTGAGGACGTGCAGGGCCAGGATCCAGTCGTCCAGGCTCACCGAGCGATCCTAACCAGCAGAGAGACGTAGAGAATGGTGCCATGGACGCGACCGCGCGGCACCTGCGCCTCCTGACCGACACGATCGCCGCGGTCAACTCTTCGCTCGACCTGCAGGAAGTGCTCGAGCTGGTTGCTCGCAACGTCGCCGACGCGCTCGGCACCGACGCGTGCTTCGTCTACCTCTACGACCAGCGAGCGAACGAGCTCGTGTTGCGCGCGACGCACGGGAGCCGGGTGGAAGAGATGACCAGGACGCCTCGGATGCGGCCCGGTGACGGAATCACCGGAGTGGCTGCCGCGGACCGAGCGCCGGTCATGATTCCCGCGCAGGCCCATCTCGACCCGCGCTTCAAACTCTTCCCCAACCTGCCGGAGGACGAGTACGAGTCAATCCTGGCCGTACCGATCCTCGCGCGAGACAAGCTCGAGGGCGCGCTCAACGTGCGAACCCGCCAGCCGCGGGAGTTCAGCGAAGCGGAGATCGAGCTGCTCGTTGCCATCGCCTCCCAGGTCGCGCAGACGATCGAGCATGCGCAGCTGTATGCGGGCGCACAGCGCCGCGTGGTGGAGCTCGAGGCACTGGCGAAGATCTCCGAGGCGGTCTCGGAATCCCTCTATCTCGAGGAGTCGCTCGAGGCGATCGTGAGGACAACGATGGAATCGCTGCGCGCGACCGGGGCGGCCTTGGTGCTCGAGGACGGGAAGATCGCGTGGCCGGAGGGCCGCCCGGGCGCGTATGCGGTTCGGATGCCGCTTCGCTGGAAGCGCCGGCAGATCGGCGAGCTCGTGTGTGACCGCGACACGCCTTTCTCGAGCGACGAGGAGGCGCTGCTGGAGGCAATCGCGCATCATGCTGCGGTCGCTCTCGAGCACGGGCGAGCGGTGATGCGAGGGGTCCTCGCCCAGGAGATCCACCACCGCGTCAAGAACAATCTCCAGGCCGTTGCCTCGCTCCTTCGTCTGCAAGCACGGGCCGAGAACGTCGATCCGCACAAAGCCCTCCAGGACTCCGTCAACCGGATACTGACCATCGCGGCAGTGCACGAGGTCTTGACGGAGCACCGTGAGGACGACGTCGATCTCGGCGAGCTCGTCGACCGGCTGCGGGCGATGCTCGTCCAGGGTCTCGTTGCGGGGAAAGAGGTTACTGCGGAGCTCGCGCCGGTTTCACTCGCCGGCCAGCAGGCGACGGCTCTCGCGCTCGTGTTCACCGAGCTCTTCCAGAACGCGCTCGAGCACGGTGGTGCTCATGTTTCGATCTTGCTGGCGCGCCGGGACGGCGCCATCGCGCTGACGATCGTCGACGACGGCGAGGGGATGCGGGGCGAGGAGACGGGCACCGGGCTCTCCATCGTCCGCGCTCTCGTCCATGACGAGCTGCGCGGCAAGATCGAGCTCGCCGACAACGGCGGCTTTCGTGCTGAGGTGGTCTTCCCGGCGTGACGCGCGTGCTGGTCGCCGAGGACGAGACGCTCATTCGGCTCGATCTCACGGGCTTGCTCGAGGCCGCGGGCTTCGAGGTGTGCGCCGAGGCGCGGGACGGCGAGGAGGCCGTTCGCCTCGCTCGCGAGACGCAGCCCGACGTCGCGCTGCTGGACGTCAAGATGCCGCAGCTCGACGGGATCGAGGCCGCGCGCCGGATCCTCTACGAGCGCCCGATCCCGATCGTGATGGTGACGGCGTACGGAGAGCGCGAGCTCGTGTCCCGCGCGGTCGAGGCCGGCGTCTTCGGCTATCTCGTCAAGCCGTTCCGAGAAAGCGACCTCCTTCCGGCGATCGAGACCGCACGGGCCCGCCACGCGGAGCTGGCTGCACTTCGGGAGGAGGCCGACTCTCTTGCGGAGGCATTGGACGCTCGGAAGAAGATTGAGCGGGCGAAGGGGATCCTGGTGCAGCGCGAGGGGCTCACCGAAGAGGAGGCGTTCGCGCGGCTCCGCAAGGCAAGTCAGATCTCAGGGCGGCCTCTCAAGGTCGTCGCCGAGGCGCTGATCGCGACGCTCGGCGAGTGAAGAGCGGGTGACTGTCACCCTGCGGGGTGACAGTCACCGGGCGTTTCTACGTTGCGAGCAGTCGATCCTCTTCCCGCCGCCGGTAGACCCTCCGACCGAGCCAGGTCGCGAACAGCAGAAGCGCGAACGGCGCGGCCACGATCGCGATTGCGAGAGCGATCACACCCTCCCAAATCAGGACGTTGAGCGCCTCGTCCAGCGTCCGGTCGAGCCGGGAGGGCACCGGAACGGCGCCAAGGACCCCGGGGGTGACGACCGTGAGCTGGATGGTGGCCAGGCGGGCCTCGGCATTGGTTGCAGCGGTGTCGCGCCGGAGCCCACGGAGCTCTTGGCGCAGGGTTCGAAGGCGCGACTCGAGCTGCGCTCGCGTCGTCGCGTCGAGCGAGTCGCTCTCGAGCCGTGCGGAGGCGAGCGCGATCTGGGCTCGCACCGACCGCTCCCGCTTGGCGAGCCGGTCGAGGTTTTCCTGGAGATCGTCGATCGTCACCTGCTGCGAGACGATGCGGCCGAGGGCGGAGAGCTGGACGATCGCCTGTTGCACCTTGTCCACCGGCACACGCACGACGAGTGCGGCATTTCCCTGGTCACCGGTCGCAACGTTCGCGCTCACAACATGGCCGCCGAGCGAATCGGTCAGGTCGAGCGCCTTCTGAGCTGCGCGCGAGACGCCGTCCGAGCCCGCGACCTCCACAGTCAACGTCGCAGAGATCCGCTGAGCGCGATCGAGGGTCGGGCCTACTGCTGAGCCCGAGTTCTGGTCAGCGCCCAAGACGGTGGTGGCTGCGGTCGCGGTATCACGTGGTGCGAGGGACGGGGACGCGGTTTCCGGAGCGCCGGCATTCTCGAACGACTCGGTATGCGTTTCCTTGAGTGCGGCAATGTTGCTGTCCGAGCGCGCGAGGCCAAGCACTGCCGAGCTTGCGATCGCGATCGTGGCCGCCGCAGGCACGGCGACGAGCGCGATGCGACGCAACTGAAGCTTCGGCCAGAAGGACGTCTGGGGTACCGCTTCCTGGGCGGCAATCTCGCGGACGCGCGCGCGCAGCGCGGTGGGAGCTGCCGGGCGACTTCGAGTGAGCTCGTTGATCAGGTCAGGCGACGTCATCGTGTCTCATCCTCTCTTCCAGCTTTCCGAGTGCTCTGTGGAGCCGAGTCGAGACCGCAGTGACCGTGATCCCGAGCAGGCGTGCGGTCTCGTCGCCGTCGAGGTCGAGCACGACCCGCAACGCGACGACCTCGCGCTCCCCTGCTGTCAAGGCGCGAAGTCCCTCTTCGAGTTCCGGTGAGAAGGTCTCTCCGAAGGCGTGCTCCTGCGTGTCCATCACGCCTGCTTCGGAGCGCTCCTCCCGACGCTTGCGTCGTGCGTCGGCGCGGAACCAGTCGAGTGCGGTGGAGCGGGCGATGGCGAGCAACCACGCGCGATGCGTCCCGCGACGCGGATCGAATCGTCGCCAGCGCCGAAGCGCGGTCTCGAACGTCTCGCTCGTCAGGTCTTCTGCCAGCGCCCAGTTCTTCGTCAAATACAGGAGGTAGCCATACACGTCGTCGAGATGATCCTCGGCGACCGCTGCGAAAGTGGCCTCAGCCGGCTCTGCTCGGCGAGTCACCTCGAGGCTCACTGCGTGCATGCCTCATCTACGCCGCGGTACCCGCGGCTCGTCACCGGGACTCGGTTCCCTCGAAGAGGAGCTCCCACCGTCCGAGGAGCGCCTTCAGCTCGTCCCGCGCTGCCCGATGGGCCGAGAGGACGTCCATGTCGGCCCAGTCCTCAGCGAGCTTTCCCTCGAGCTCCGCGACGCGGGCTTCGAGCGCGGCGATCTGCACTTCGACGAGCTCGAGCTCCGAAGG
>JACCUU010000063.1 GCA_013811645.1 Actinomycetota bacterium
GCACCTGCCGACGGGTCATCCCGATCGCGCGCAGCATCCCGATCTCCCGCGTGCGCTCGTAGACCGACAGAACGAGCGTGTTGATCATTCCGAAGATGCTCACGAACACCGCCAGGGTGAGCATGACGTAGAGGAACGAGATGAACTGGTTGAAGTCCGCGTCTTCACGCTCGATCCATTCCTCACGGGTCTCGAGCTGCGTGTCGGGATAGCCGGTGATCGCGGCTTCCATCTGCGCCCGGTTCTCGTCGGTCGACTCGCCGGCGACGTTCGCCCACGTCCAGCGGTTGCGCGGACGGTCGTACAGCGAGTCGAAGAGCTCCGTCGAGACGTTGACGCTCTCCAGTAACGGGTAGAACGGTGGCGGCTCGAAGGTTCCAACGACCGTGACCCTCGCGATGCGATCCGCAGTAGAGCGGATCGTCACGATATCGCCGATCGCGATGTCGTGATCCTCCGCATAGTTCGAGCTCGCGACCGCTTTCGTCGTACCGAGCGTCGCAAGCACGCTCTCGTTGCCCTCCCGCCAGTCGAAGACGTATGCCTCGGCGATCGTGTCGGGCTCGATGCCCCCGATCTCGGCCGACTCGCCGTCGACCAGGCCGACGTCGGAGCGCACGCTCGTCACGAGCTCCGGCACGGTCGAGCCGGCGAGCGCATCTCCCGCCGCCGCGACGAACGGCGTGTACCCGTCGAGCGAGGTCACGACGTAGTCGGCGGCGATCTGCTCTTCGATCGCCTCGCGGTTCGACGCCTTCATCCCGTTCGTGAGCGTCGCGATGAACGCGACGAGCGCGATACCGATCATGAGCGCGGCTGCGGTCGACGCCGTTCGGCCGGGGTTCCTGCGGGCGTTTTCTCCGCCCGTCCGAGCGGCAACGCGATCCGGGACGACGCCCGGGAACTCTGCAGGCCACTCGGGCACCCAGCTAGTGACCGCGCGGCGCAGCCACATGACGATCACGACGAGCGCGACGAGTGGGTTGAGCAGCGCGCCGCCGACGAAAGCGCCGACGCGGCGTACAGCCGATCCCGGTCCCCACGCGCCGTAGCGCACGAGCCAGTAGGGGAGGAGCCAGAACGGCCAGAAGAGGACGGCGAAGGCGAACGCGGCCCAGCGGCCGATCGGACTGCCGACCGCCGCGAGTGGACTTACGACGTGCGACGAGAGCATCGCGACGCCGAGGAAGAGAAGGAGGACGCCGGCCGCGATCGAGAGCAACCGATCGGCGGTCCCGAGCTCGTCGGTGAACATCGCGCGGGCCAGTACGACGAGCGCCACCACGACTGCGATCCCGGCGACCCAGGGCACGAACGGTGCGAACCTGGACTTCGGGAGCGTCGCGCCTTCGCGGACCGCCGCGATCGGAGGCACGCGCGTCGCCCGTATCGCGGGGAACAGACCCGCTGCGAGCGTGATGCCGACGCCGACGACCAGCGCCACGATCACCGTGCGCAACGCGAAGACGCGGTTCGCCGAGGGGAGCTCGACCCCGAGAGATCGGAAGAGCCCCTCGATCCCTTCCGCCAGCAGCACGCCGAGACCGAGACCGACGAGCGATGCGGCGAAGCCGATCACCAGCGACTCGAGGATCACCGAGCCGAGGATCTGGCGACGCGACGCGCCGATCGTCCGCAGGGTGGCGAACTCACGCGTCCGCTGCGCGACGGTGATCGAGAACGTATTGAAGATGACGAACGCTCCGACGAAGAGGGCGATGCCGGCGAAGACGAGGAGGAAGTAGCGGAAGATGGCGGTGAACTCGTTCACCTCGTCCACCTGGTCTTCGGCTTCCGCCGTCGCGCTCACGACCTTTGCGCTGTCCGGGAGCATGGGCTCGATGGCGGAGACGAGCTGGTCTTCCGTGATGCCTTCGCTCGCCGCGACCGAGATCGCGTCGTACTGCCCTTCGCGATCGAGGAGCTCCTGCGCAGCCGGGATCGTGAACACCGCGAAGCTCGCATTCCCGAGGCTGTCGAGGCTGCCGTACTGTGCGACTCCGACGAGCTCGAACGAGCGCTTGGGCTGGAGGGTCGAGATCTCGACCCTGTCGCCGACGGCGTAGCCTTGGTCGTCCGCCGTTCCGACGTCGATGACCACCTCGTCGCTCCTCGAAGGCCAGCGGCCCTCCAGGACGCTGAGGGGATTGAACCGATCGAGCTCCGGAGCGGTGTCGATGCCGAACCCGAAGGTGGGCGCACCCTCGGAGCTGACGGACTTCCCTTCGGACGTGAGAATCTTCGTGTTGCGTTCGTCGAGCACCGTCCCCGTGGCGAGAGCGACACCCTCGACGCCGCGCACCGTGTCGAGCAACGGCGTGTCGACGGGAGGGCTGGGTG
>JACCUU010000070.1 GCA_013811645.1 Actinomycetota bacterium
GCGCTGCAGAACGCGGCGTCGATCGCGAAGAACATCCTCACGACCGAGGCAGTGGTCGCGGAGATGCCGGAGAAGCAGTCGGCCATGCCTGCGGGCATGCCCGGCGGCGGCGGGATGGACTTCTAGGACGTCCCGCTCTCTCCCTGAGAGCAAGCGAAGGGCCGGCCTCGTGCCGGCCCTTCGCGTTTCCGGGAGGCGGTCACGTTAGGATCGCCGCGTGGAACAGGCCGTGCACGATCGCGGCGGATGGCCGACGGACGCGCCGATCGACCGGCACGAGCACGAGCTGGCCGACTGGGAGCTGCTGACGGATGCAATCGTCGACGCTCTCGAGCGGAGCGGCGCGATGAACGTCGACGAGCTGCGCCGCGGCATCGAGAGCATGTCCCCGACCGAATACGAGCGCGCGTCCTACTACGAGCGCTGGCTCTACTCGGCCGAGTCGATCCTCACCGAGAAGGGCGTCCTTGCGCCGGGTGAGGTCGACCGGAGGCTCGCCGGGTGAGCTATCGGGTTGGCCAGCAGGTGCGCGTGGCCGAGCGGTCGCATGACGGCCATCACCGCACGCCCAGCTACATCAAGGGTAAGACCGGGCGTGTCGAACGGGCCCATGCGTCGTTCACGAATCCGGAGACGCGAGGGTACGGGCGCGACGGGCTCCCGGAGAAGGAGCTGTACCTCGTCGGCTTCGCGTACGACGACGTCTGGCCGGATCATCGTGGCGGCAGGGATCGGATCTACGCCGACGTCTTCGAGCACTGGCTGGAGGTGACGGCATGAGCCATCACGACCACGACCATTCGCACGAGCCCGTGGCGGCCGACGAGCCGCCAGCCGGCGCGCGTGCGCGGGCGCTCGAGGAGCTGCTCGTCGAGAAGGGCGCGATCGACCGCGACGACGTTCGTCACCGAATCGACTGGCTCGTCTCCCGTTCGCCTGCCGACGGCGCCCGGCTCGTCGCGCGGGCTTGGGTCGACCCCGCGTTCAAGGAACGCCTGCTCGTCGACGCGCGCGCAGCTGCGCTGGAAGTCGGTCTCGACCCTGGCCCGTCTCCGCTGGTCGTCGCACTCGAGAACACGGACGCGGTGCACCACGTCGTCGTCTGCACGCTCTGCTCCTGCTATCCGAAAGCGCTTCTCGGCCCGCCGCCGGACTGGTACAAGAGCCTTCCGTATCGCTCGCGCGCCGTGTCCGATCCGCGCGGCGTGCTCGGAGAGTTCGGGCTCACGCTGGACGAGGACGTCGAGGTGCGAGTAGTCGACTCGACTGCCGACATCCGCTATCTCGTGATCCCGCGCCGTCCCGGAGGCACTGAAGGCATGAGGGAGGAGGAGCTGGCAGCGCTCGTGACCCGCGACTCGATGATCGGCGTGTCTCGAGCTGGCCCGCCTCTCTTGTTCAAGAGCTGACTGCTTCACACCCCGACGCTTCCGACTCTCGGGCTCCCATGAAGGGGTGTGCTCGAGGCGCCACCCGGATTTGCGCTAGCGGATCCCGGTCTTGCTCAAAAAGAAAGAGTGGCCGCTGGGACGGCCACTCTAAGGGGAAGAACTAGGGAGGATGGGTTGCTCAGGTTTTCGTCGATCTGGGCCTCGCGCTCCTCCCCCTTTTGGGGGAATTTCATCGCGAACCGCCAGGTGACTGTCACCAGCGGTGACTGTCACCCGCTCTTTCTTTAGAACCCGTAGCGCTCTTCGTCGAAGGGGTCCGCCTCGTTGTGGTACCCGTAGCGCTCCCAGAAGCCCGGCCGATCGTTGGAGGTGAGCTCGATTCCCCGCAGCCACTTCGCACTCTTCCAGAAGTACTTGCCGGGAATGATCAGGCGCAGCGGCCAGCCGTGCTCGGGTGAGAGCGGCGCTCCGTCGGCATGCGTCGCGAGCAGGGCGAGCGAATCGCGCAATGACGCGATCGGAACGTTCGCCGTGTAGCCCTGATCGGAGTGGGCGACGACGAAGTGCGCAGACTGCTTCGGCCGGACGAGCTCCTCGAGCGCGCTCCAGTGGATGCCCTCGAAGGTCGCGTCGAAGCGGCTCCAGCGCGTGACGCAGTGGATGTCCTCGGTGATCTCGGTGCGGGGAAGCCGGTTGAGCTCGTCCCAGCTCAAGCTGATCGGATTCTCGACCTCGCCTCGCACGAAGAAGTCCCAGGCCGCCAGATCGGTGTCCGGGATGCCGCCGGCATGCAGCACCGGCCACTTGTCGGTCAGATACTGGCCAGGAGGCAGTCTCGCGGGGTCGTACCCCGCTGCGATTACCTTCCGCTCTGCGCGGCCGCGGAACACGTCCCTACAGTAGTCCCATGGCTGTGACCACGGCACGCGTAGCCCGTCGTCCACGAGACTTCGTCGCCGTTCGGGGCCCCGACGCCGAGACGTTCTTGCAGGCCATGGTCTCGAACGACATCGAAGCGCTCGGCCCGGGTGAGGCTTGCGAAGCGCTCTTCTTGACGCCCAAAGCCCGGGTCATCGCGCCGATGATCGTTCTCCGGCGCTCGGCGGGCGACTTCCTGCTCCTGACCGAGCCGGGGCTCGGCGAGCGGCTGCGGGCCGGCCTCACGCGCATGCGCTTCGCGGCGAAGTGCGAGGTCACGACCGAGGAGCACAGCTCAGTGGTCGTGTTCGGAGACGGCGAGGGGATCCCGATCGCGGACTACGGCACTCCGGCAGTCGAGGTGCTCGACGCCGGCCTCGAGCCGACCGTCGGTGACGGGGAGCTGGAGCTCCTACGCATTCGCGCGGGTACGCCTCGCTTCGGCCGCGAGATCGACGATCGTGTGCTCCCGGCGGAAGCCGCGCTCGACGTGCGGGCCGTGAACTTCGAGAAGGGCTGTTACCCGGGCCAGGAGCCGATCGCGCGCCAGCACTACCGGGGCCGGATCAACCGCTCGCTTCGCGTGCTCTCTTTGGAGGGGAAGGAACTGCCTGAATACGACGCCGAGCTGACGTACAAGGGTAAGACTGTGGGCCGGGTGACGAGCGCATCTCGTGATGGCGAGGATGCGGTCGCGCTTGCCTTCGTGCGAGTCGAAGTCCCGCACGACGCCGTTCTCGACCTCGAGAGTCGCTCTGTCACGCAGCTAGACTTGCCTTCCCCGCGCCCGTAGCTCAGGGGATAGAGCGCTGCCCTGCGGAGGCAGAGGTCGCAAGTTCGAATCTTGCCGGGCGCACTACGGGAAAGCCCCGCATACACGGGGCTTTCGTCGTTCCGGGGCCGCGTTTGGCGGGCGCGATCGTGGCCAGCTAGTGGCCCAAACGAATCTCAGTCGCCCCTTTAGCCGCCTCCGCGGCGTTCGCTTGATACGCGTCCAGCCGCGCTCTCGCGGCTTCTGCGCTCGTCGAGAGCAGGTGGTGATACGTGGCCTCGAGCATCGTCACGCTCGTCCCCGCGAAGCGAGCCACATCGCTCGCCGGAATCCCGGCGTGCAAGGCCCAGCTGATTCCCGAGTGCCGGAGCACGTAGGGCGTGATCTCGCTCCCGAATCCGGCTGCCTCCCGAGCCCAGTTGAACTGCCGCCGGCGCCAGTTGCAGGCGTCGTAGGGCTCGCCCTGCGGCGAGGGGAAGAGCAGCCGAGTACCGAAGCCGGGGTGGAAGCTCGGAAAGCGCGTGAGCGGCTCTCAGGGGCACAGGAACGTTTCGGCGAGAGCGTGCCGTCTTCGTACCGCGGACGCGCAACTCGCCGTCTCCGACGTCGCGGCGTTCGAGCGAGAGCAGTTCGGACGGACGCAGGTAGCACCACGCTCCTACCACGATGGCCACGTCGTGCGGAGAGTGCATCTCGGCGGCCAGGCGCTCGACGTCGGCGGGCTCGAGCACGGCTCTTTCGAGCACGGGTGGCGCGGGATTCCGCCCGACGGCCTTGGCCGGATTCTTGGTCAAGTGCTCCCAGGCGACGGCCGCCTCGAGCAGCATGCGAAACGCTCGCATGACGTCGTGACGGAAGCGCGGCGGGAGTGTTGCTTCGAAGGCTGCAATCTCGCCCGTTCTGAGATCGGACAACTGCACGTCACCGAACTCGGCGAGTGGTCGCATCATGCGCCACTGGAGCGACTTCACCGTGGCGGGCGCGCGGTCGACGTGGTAGCGGGCGAGGTAACGCTCGAAGAACTTTGCGAGCGACAACTTCTCGTCGACGAGGCCGCCACGCATGCGCGGGAGCTCGACGTCCCGGAACCACACCTTCGCCTTCGACTCCGACGAGAAGCCCGACTGGCGGCGGCGGCGGCCCGTCTCGTCGCGCCACCTGACTCCGTAGCCGGTGGACGTCGCGTAAATCGAGCCTGCCTGTTCAGCTGGCATCGAGGTATCCCTCCTTACGAGCCCGCTTGAGCCACCGGCTGGCCGCGCTCGGCGTTACACCGTGGGACTTCGCGATGGTCGTGATCGGTGCCGGATCACCCTCGTCGACGTGGCGGCGGTACTCGGCCGCAACCATGCGCAGGAAGTTGGGATCGAGTCTGGCCGGTTTCCAACGCTTGACGGCTACGGCGAGTCCTACGGTGCTCGCCTGCGCGTCGAGCGAAGGCGTCGCATGTGCGCGAGCGAGTTCGAGCCAGCGTGGAAAGCGCTCGACGACTTGACGCAGCGTTAGCGCGGTCAACTCGGGTAACGCGATCGCCGCCTCGTCGTCGCGGGGAACGTCGCCGAGCTCGACGCCGACGAGTTTCAACTCCTCCTCGCCTGTCTCGCTGTCTTTGAGGTACAGGAAGTGCACTCTGAGCGGGAGCGGTAGGGATTCGTCGCGGAACGTCACCGTCGTCCGGAGATCCTTCCGCCCCTCTCGCGCTGCGCTGGCGGGCCATCTCGTTCGTACTTGCATCGCTGCCTCCGTGTTCCATTTGTGTGCCAACTCACGGAAAGCATGACATATCTCGCAAATGATGGCAAGCTGTCGAACATGAGCGAAACCATGACACGGCCGCTACTCGACGTTCGCCAGGCCGCCGCCTTGCTCCAACTCTCGGAACGAACCGTCTACACGCTCGTCGAGCGTGGCGAGCTTCCTCACGCCCGCGTGGGTGGCTCGATTCGGTTCGTGCCGGAGGTGCTCGAGCAGTGGCTGCGCGACGGAGGGAAGACGGCCGCATAGAGACGGCGGGCCAAAGGAGGTGAATCCCGGCCCGCCTCTCGCCCTAATCCGCACACGCCGCCATCACGCGGCGCTACCCAAAGGAGTCCAGCTGTGTCCAGTATTGCAAACGAATACGACGATCGTTTCGACGAGGCCGAGGCTGAGGCCGACCACGGCTCACCGTGGCTGTACCGCGAGCCAGACGCCCCCAACCCGCTGACGATCGAAGTGACGGAGTGGAGCGAGGGTGTCACGAAGCTCGGCCCGGCTGAATTCATGCAGGGAACGGACCGCGACGGCAAGCGCTGGAGTGTTCTCGTCGGCTCCGTCGTGCTGACGAAGAAGCTCATTGAGGGGCTCGTCGAGGAGTGGTCAGAGGAGCGCAACGAATTCGTCGTGACCGAGACGCTCGGCCGCGTGCAGCCGGGGGAGGTCGTCTCGCTCAAGTATCTCGGCGACGTCGAGGGGGCGAGGTACGCCTACCCCAACTTTCGGGTGAGTCGGAAGCCGCTAGTGGAAGCACCGATCCCCGAGCAGCTGGCCGGATCAGGTGGCGGCTCGGCGATGGATGACGACATCCCCTTCGCGCCGACGGTGGCGTGATGGCCTTGCCGCGTGAAGACGACGCAGTTCGCGTCGAGTTCGTCGGCGGGCCTTGCTGCGGAGAGCGCGCCTGGCTTGCGTACGCGTGTGACTGCGGCTGCGGCGAGCTGCTGAATGTCGGCGACGTGACGCCGGTCATACACGGCTTTGTCCGCCACTTCTACCGCGTCGAGCGGCTTGAGGGAGACCAAGCGTGGGCCAAGCACTTCGCACAGGAAGAGCTCACGTTCGCCGAGGTGCTCGGCTGTGCCGAGTGAGGGGCATGAGGGGGCGGCGGGCGACATGCTCGCCGCCGCTCTCGACTCTGCGCAACGCGGCTGGCACGTACTGCCGCTGCACGACGTGACGGCGGGTCGCTGCTCGTGTGCGCTCGGCCTCTCCTGCAAGACGCCAGGGAAGCATCCGCGCATTCGCAAGTGGACGGAGCAGGCGACGGCCGACTCCGCACTCATCGCCGGCTGGTGGCGGGGCTGGCCGAACGCGAACGTTGGCATCCTCACCGGCCGCCGCTCGAACCTCGTCGTGCTCGACGTCGACCCGCGACACGACGGCGATCGAGCGCTACAGGAGCTAATCGCCGAGAACGGGCCGTTGCCAAAAACCGTCGTCGCCCGTACCGGCGGTGATGGGTGGCACTACTACTTCGCCTGCCCACCGGGGGATGCGCCCGTAAAGAGTTTTACGATCGCGGGCGGCCTCGAGCTGAAGGCGGACGGCACATTCGTCGTCGCGCCGCCGTCGAGAACATGAGTCGGCCGCCGCAC
>JACCUU010000095.1 GCA_013811645.1 Actinomycetota bacterium
TGATGACGCTGTTCACCGAGCCGGCAGAGCGTGCGAAGGCGATGGGCATCTTCGGATTCGTCGCCTCGGGAGGCGGCAGCATCGGCGTTCTCCTGGGCGGCGTGCTCACGGACGTGCTGAGCTGGCAATGGATCTTCCTCGTCAACATTCCGGTCGGCGTCGCAGTTGTCGTGCTGTCGCTGCGTCTGTTGCCCACAGTCCCCGGTATCAGGGCCGAGGGACGTCTCGACATCGCCGGTGCCGTCACCGTGACGAGCGCGCTCATGCTCGCCGTCTACGCGATCGTGAACGGCAACGAGAACGGGTGGACCTCCGGCCGGACGATCGGCCTCCTGGGCGCGGCGGCGGTGCTGCTGGCGCTCTTCGTCGGCATCGAGTCGCGGGTGCGCTCTCCGCTGATGCCACTCGGGCTCTTCAAGCTGCGCAA
The DNA here is from genome assembly GCA_013811645.1 of Actinomycetota bacterium. Classification (GTDB taxonomy): domain Bacteria; phylum Actinomycetota; class Thermoleophilia; order Gaiellales; family Gaiellaceae; genus GMQP-bins7. Next base: position 428 of record JACCUU010000095.1, read on the forward strand.
CGTCGCCGTGTCGAACGTCGTCGGCGTCCTCTGGGCGGGCGCGATGTTCGCCTGGTTCTTCCTCTCCGCGCTCTACCTGCAGTTGGTGCTCGGATACAGCCCGCTCGAGGTCGGCCTCGCGTTCCTGCCCGGCAACCTGATCATGGGCGCGCTCTCGGTCGGCCTGTCGGCCAGGCTCGTCATGCGCTTCGGCATCAAGCTGCCGCTTGCGGCAGGGCTGCTGCTCGCGGGGGTGGGGCTCCTACTCTTCGCGCGAGCCCCCGTCGACGGAAGCTTCGTCGTCGACGTGCTCCCGGGCATGATCCTGCTCGGCATGGGCGCCGGCATCGCCTTCAACCCGGTGTTGCTGGCGGCGATGAGCGACGTCGAGCCGAGCGAGGCGGGACTGGCCTCGGGCGTCGTCAACACGTCGTTCATGATGGGCGGTGCGCTCGGACTGGCGGTGCTGGCCAGCTTGGCTGCGGCGCGGACGGACAGCCTGCTCGCGGCGGGAGAGGACGAGCTCGCGGCGCTTGCCGGCGGCTACCACGTCGCCTTCGCGGTCGGCGCGGTCTTCGCAATCGCCGCAGCGGTGATCGGCGCCGTGCTCCTGCACCCGAGCACGGCGCCGACGTCCGAGAATGCGCACGGCGAAGCCGCGTCCGAGCCACGACCGGAGGCGGCGTAGATGGCGATCGTCGTACTGGATTTCTCCATGTCGCTCGACGGCTTCGTCGCCGGCCCGAACGTGAGCGCCAAGCTGCCGATGGGAGAGGACGGCATGCGACTCCACGAGTGGCTCTTCGCCGCGGAGCCGAACGCGGTCGACGCTGAGGCGGGCCGCATGATGCGAGAGACGACCGGAGCGGTCGTACTGGGCAGGCGCACGTTCGACGTGGGAGTGGAAGAGTGGAACGACACGCCGTTCCCGGTGCCCTGCTTCGTGGTGACGCACAACCCTCTCGAGGAGCGAATCGAGAAGTCCGGCACGTTCACCTTCGTCAACGATCTGGAGCACGCGCTCCACAGGGCCAAGGCGGCAGCTGGTGAGAAGCACGTCAGGGTGATGGGCGTGGAGGTCGCTCGCCAATCTCTCGAGGCGGGCTTCGTCGACGAGATCGGCATACAGCTGGTTCCGGTGCTGCTCGGCGACGGTCTCCGACTGTTCGAGAATCTGGGCACGGAGCACATCGAGCTCGAACGGGAATCGGTGCTCGAGTCTCCGCAGGTCACGCACCTCCGATTCCGGGTCGTTCAGGAGCGGTAGAGATGGGAATCGTCCTCGCCAGCCACTCGGTGTCGCTCGACGGCTTCATCGCGCAGCGGAACGGAAGGGCCGGACCGCTCCACGAGTGGCTCTCGACGGGTGAGCACCAGAGCCGGCACGGGGACAACTTCAAGCTCTCCGACACGAGTCGAGACGTGTTCGACGGATTGATCGACCGCCTGGGTGCGACGATCGTCGGTCGGAAGACCTACGACGACTCGGACGGTTGGGGCGGCGAGCTTCCGTTCGAGTGGCCGTACTTCATCGTTGCGCACGAGCCTCCGGCGAACGCCGACGAGGTGCCGTTCACCTTCGTCACCGAAGGAGTCGAGCGCGCCGTGGAGCTCGCAATGGCGGCCGCAGGCGAGAAGGATGTGAGCCTGATGGGCGGAGACATCGTCGGACAGGTCGTTTCAGCCGGACTCCTGGACGAGATCGACATCGACATCGTCCCGCTCGGCGACGGCGTGCGGCTCCTGGACTAGCGTGCGACTGCAGCGGTCGAGCTCGAGCTGGAACGCATCGTCGACGCGCCGGGAGTGACGCATCTCAGCTTTCGCGTCGTGAAGTAATCAGCGCTGCTCGTCGAGCATGAGCTCGAACGTCCCGACGCTCGTCCGGCGCCCGGCGGAGTCCGGAGGGCTCAGGCTGTCGAGCGCCTCGTGCACCTTCTTCGCAGACTCGGCGTTGTCCGTAAAGGTGAGATCGATCGAGACTCCGGCGTCCCGGTCGACGAGCGACATCACTCGACGCACGTTGTCCCGCAAGGTGGCAAACGTCTCCTCCGGCATCGACTCGGGCCGTTCTTCCATGCGCACCATCTTCTTGAAATCCTCCATGTCGCTGTCGACGTTCGCGATGTCCAACCCTTCGAAGCGTGCTACCCGAACGTACATCTCTCCTCCTCGTCTGTCGGGTTGACCCTGGCGGTGACGCTAGCACCTCAGAGCCCTCAGCCTGTCAGCTTCGCTCCGCCTGTGGGCTGACGCCGCGAATGCGGGTGCTGGCGGCCGCAACGCGTCGCTCGCGACTGCCGCGAGTACGCCGAGCGCACCGCAGCGGAGGGCATCTGGCGCTGAGCGCTGTTTGGAGTCTGTAAAGGGCCGGGCCGCCGAGTGAAACGTTCTGCCACCCGCGTGCGAATGCCGGACACACACCTTGGAGGTTTACTCGTGATCCGGATACGTCCACTCCTGGTCGTTGCTGCGCTTCTCTCGGCGGCCGGCCTCGGTAACGCGGCCACTGCCGACGCGGCAGAGCTCCTGTACGGCGTCGACACCCAGAACCGCCTCGTCACGTTCAACGGGGAGACACCGACTGCGATCAGCCGCGTCGCGTTCACGGGCCTCCCGGCCGGTGAGCAGATCGTCGGCCTCGACGTACGCCCGCTCAACAAGCAGGTGGTCGCACTCTCGAGCGCGAGTCGCCTCTATCGGATCGACGTCGCTACGGGCGCGGCAACAGCGATTGGAGCCGCTCCATTGACGCCCGCGCTGTCCGGCGCGTCGTTCGGGTTCGACTTCAACCCGACCGTCGACCGGATTCGCGCGACATCGGATACACGCCAGAACCTGCGTTTGCATCCCGACACCGGGGCGACCGCTTTCGTGGACGGGACGTTGACCTATGCCGCCGGTGATGCCGGTGCATCGGCAACGCCGCGCGTCGTCGGCTCGGCGTACACGAACAGCGTCGCCGGAGCGACGACGACCACGCTGTTCGACATCGACGCGGGCAGGGACTTCCTCACGATTCAGAACCCGCCCAACAACGGCACCCTCGTCAGCGTCGGCGCTCTCGGCGTTGATGCGGGTGACAGTGCGGGCTTCGACATCTCGGCCGTCGACGGTGTTGCCTACGCGGCCTTGCAGGTCGCGCCGAGCGTCTCATCCGGTCTGTTTCGGATCGACCTGACCTCGGGCCGGGCGACGCTCGTCGGCCGGATTGGCGGGGGCACTGCGCTGCGCGCTCTTGCCGCGGCTGGCACCGCGCCTGCGGACACGACCGCTCCGACGCTGGGAGTCGCCGCCACCTATCCCTCGAGGGTCGGTGCGCTGCTTCGGGCAGGGGTAGCGGTTCGTGCCACGTGCTCGGAGAGCTGCACCATCACCACTCGAATCCTGAGGGGGAGCAAGCAGGTCGGCGGTGCCAAGGCAGTGGCCAGGGACCTCGCCGGCACGACCACGCTGCGCGCTCGGTTTACCACGGCCACGAAGAAGCAGCTGGCGGGGAGCCAGCGGCTCACGTTGTTCCTCGTCGTCACGGTCGAGGATGCCTCGGGCAACGAGGCCACGAAGCGGGTCATCCTGCGCGCCAGGCGCTAGGGAGCCGCACGAGCAGGGTGGAAGGGCCTCGATCACTCGGGCCTTTCCACCCTCGAAAAAGTGGTTTTAGGGGTCGGGGCATGCCCGGCCCCTACGGCGGCCGTGAACTCGAGTAGCGGTGGCTTGTCGAGCTCAATCGGGAAGCAGCGGCATCGCGATTCCCGGCTCGCGATCGAGCAGCACCGCTCTTGTCACGGAGGTGGATCCGAACCGGTCGCGCACCCGATCCAGTGCGAGATCGAGCGCGCTGTCGTGCTGCGTGTCGAAGGGCAGCGCGAGTTGAAACGGAGCATCGTCCTCGAGGCCGGTGAGTGAGAGACCCACGAGCGTGAGGCCCTGCGTCTCGATCATCGGCCCGGCGACCGAAAGCAACCCTCTTGCCGTGTCGAGGATCGTCCCGGTGTGCGCCGTCGCCTGCGGCAGCGTGTGTGAGCGGGTCGCTCGCGAAAAGTCGCCGAAGCGCAGCCGCAGGATGACCGTGCGACACACGCGACGGGCTGCGCGCAACCGGCGGGCGAGGCGGTCGACCAAAGCGAGGATGATCGCGTCGATGTCCTCGTGCGATCTCGGTCTGCGACCGAGCGCGCGCTGCCCCCCGATCGAACGTCGACGACGCCCCACGCGGACGGGTCGCGGATCTCGATTGTGCGCGAGTGCATGCACGTGTCGGCCAGATGCCCGCCCGAGCATCGCGACGAGCAGCGGCTCTTCGAGACGGGCGACCTGGCCGACGGTGGTGATCCCCCGGCTATGGAGCTTCTCAGCGGTGATGCGCCCGACTCCCCACAGCCGCTCCACCGGAAGTGGGTGCAGAAACGCGAGCTCGCCGTCTGGCGGAACGAGCAGGAGACCGTTCGGCTTCGCGACCCCGCTCGCCACCTTGGCGAGGAACTTCGTCCTGGCGATCCCGACGGTTATGGGGAGCCCGACCTTCTCGAGAACGTTTCTCCGCAGCCGGGCCGCGATCTCCGTCGGCCGGCCGGCGAGCCGCTGGAGGCCGCGAACGTCGAGGAACGCCTCGTCGATCGACAGCCCCTCGACGAGCGGCGTGGTGTCCTCGAAGACCTCGAACACCGCCTTGCTCGCCTCGGAGTAGGCGGACATCCGCGGCGAAACCACGATCGCATGAGGACACAGCTGCCGGGCGCGTCGCCCGCCCATCGCCGTGCGGATGCCGAACGCCTTGGCCTCGTAGCTCGCGGCGAGCACGACCCCTCCGCCCACGATCACCGGCCGTCCGCGCAGCCGCGGATCGTCCCGCTGCTCGACCGAGGCGAAGAACGCGTCGAGATCGGCGTGCAGGATCGTGGCCTCGATCGGCACGAACATATGTTCGCATAGACTCGTCGCTAACGTGCGCGCGGAGACCGAGGACGAGAGGAGACGAACGTGGACTGGAAGCTCGAGTTGATGGCGATCCCTGTCTCGGACGTGGATCGCGCGAAGGCCTCTACACCGAAAAAGCCGGCTTCAACGCCGACCACGACCACACGTCTCGGACGAGGTTCGCTTCATCCAGCTGACGCGGCCCGGCTCTTCGTGCTCGATCGCCCTGGGCAAGGGAATCTCAGACGCGCTGCCAGGATCCGTCAGGGGCATGCAGATGGTGGTCTCTGACATCGATGCGGCGCACGCCGAGCTCGTCGGGCGCGGGGTCGAGGCAAGCGACGTCCAGGACTATCCGTGGGGGAGGTTCGTGTTC